>NZ_JACHJU010000006.1:300000-433884 GCF_014203795.1 Streptosporangium album
ACCGGCCACTCGTGCGAGCCGAGCCTGGCCACCGCCTTGGCGACCTCGGTGACCGCGTTGCCCGGATTGAGCATGGAGCCGTGCCCGGCCGTGCCGTCGGCGACCAGGCGCATCCAGGCCAGGCCCTTCTGCGCCGTCTCGATCAGGTAGAGCCGCAGCGAGGGATCGACCTCCAGGGAGTAGCCGCCGACCTCGCTGATGGCGTGGTCGACCCCCTCGAACAGCTCGGGATGCTTGGCGGTGAGGTACTTGGCGCCGTACTCGCCACCCGCCTCCTCATCGGCCATCCAGGCGAAGACGATGTCACGTCTGGGCCTGCGGCCCTCGGTCACCATCTGCCGCAGGACCGCCAGCATCATGGCGTCCATGTCCTTCATGTCGACTGCGCCCCGGCCCCAGATGTAGCCGTCCCGGATCTCGCCGGCGAACGGGTCGACGGTCCAGTCGGCGGCGTTGGCGGGCACGACGTCCAGATGGCCGTGGACCAGCAGTGCGGGCAGGCCGGGGTCCGCGCCCTCGATCCTGGTCACGACGTTGCCGCGGCCCGGCGCGCTCTCCACGTAGGTCGCCTCCGCTCCGACCTCCGCGAGCCTGGCCATGACGACCTCGGCGGCGGCGCGCTCGCCGGGGCCGCTGCCGTCTCCGTAGTTGCTGCTGTCGACGCGGATGAGCTCACTGCAGAGCTCGGCTACCTCGGTCTCGGCGGGGGTCATTGGTACTCCAGGGTGAGCAGGCCCGACTTGCGCAGGTGACCACGCTTGTAGGCACGGGTGATGAGGGTGACGTTGACGTCGGTGACATCGTCGAGCGGGCCGACGACGGTGGTGAGGAAGCGGTAGAGCTCCGCCTCGTGGGCGGCGACGACCTGAACGATCATGGTGTGGGTGCCCGAGGTGGCGGCACAGTAACGCACGCTCGGATGGCCGGCGAGTGTCTGTCCCACCTCGTCCAGGCCGTGGGCGCGGACCGAGAGCCAGAGCTGGGCCTCCACCTCCAGGCCGAGCAGTGCGGGCTCCACCTCCGCGCGCAGATGCACCACCCCTCGCTCGAGGAGTGCCGCGACCCGGCGGCGGGCGGTCGGCACGGACACGTCCAACCTCTCGGCGAGCGCGGTGAAACCGATGCGGCCGTCGACGGCCAGCAGGCCGACGACGTCCCTTTCGGCCGTGGTCGGATCGACACGTTCCGGCAGCGTTCCGGCGGGCGGCGACGCGGTGGCCTTCAGGCGCCCGACCTGCTCCTCGGTGAGGTAGGGCGCGTGCCACTCGGCCACCGTCTGGAAGGTGTGCAGCACGACCTGGGTCCGGGTCTGGACGATTCCGGGCGTGGCGGGGATCTGCGCGGTCAGGATCTCGTGCAGGAGCTCTCTGGAGGGGGCCACCAGCTCGCAGCCGATGTCGGCGGAGCCCGTGACCGCGTAGACCGAGCGGGTGTCGGGGCGCGCGGAGAGAGCTTCGGCGACCTGCTCCGTCATACAGGGATCGACCTGGACGTGCAGGTGCATCGGCGTGCCCAGCCCGCAGCGCAGCTCGTCGAGGATGGCGGTGACCCGCACGGCTCCGGTGGCCAGCAGCCGCTGCAGGCGGCGGGCCACGGTCCGTTCGTGCTCGCCGACGGCAGCGCCGATCTCGCCCCAGGTCGCGCGGGGGCTGACCTGGAGGGCGGCGACCAGGCGGCGGTCGAGGTCGTCGAAAGTGGTCACAGAAGCTCGTTATATGTCGGAAACGTAAAGAGATTTAAAGATGTTTGACTATTTCTATCACCTAGTTGCAGGCTAGGCCATCTGAGAACTTTCGTAAAGAACAAGGCATGAGGAGCTCCCGTGGCCACCGCCCCCCCTACCCAAGCCCCGCTTGGCGTCCCGCGGAGCCGGGTCCGCCAGCTGATGGCCGCCAACGTCGGCAACGTCGTCGAGTGGTTCGACTGGTACACCTACTCGTTTCTGGCCGTCTACTTCTCGACACAGGTCTTCCCCAAGAGTGCGGGCAACAGCCTGGTGCCACTGCTGAGCTCGTTCGTGGTCTTCGCCGTCGGGTTCTTCATGCGGCCACTCGGCGGGCTGATCGTGGGCTCGTTCGCCGACCGGTTCGGCCGTAAGGCGGCGATGACCTTCACGATCATGCTGATGGGCGTGGGGTCGCTGCTGGTCGCGATCACCCCGACCTACGAGTCCGTCGGCATGCTCGCGCCGATCATCCTGACGCTGGCGCGTCTGACCCAGGGGCTCTCGGTCGGCGGCGAGTTCGCCGCGGCCACCACGTTCCTCGTGGAGTCCGCCCCGCCGGGCAGGCGGGGCCTGTTCTCCAGCTTCCAGTACGTCAGCACCACCATCGGCCAGCTCCTCGCCTCCGGTCTCGCGGCACTCCTGGCCGCCGGCCTGACCGAGGCCGAGATGGGCTCGTGGGGCTGGCGCATCCCGTTCGCCATCGGTGCGCTGGCGAGCCTCGTCGGGCTGTGGATCCGCAAGGGCGCCGAGGAGACCACGACCCTGGCCGAGGACATCAGGAAGGGCGTGGCCAAGAAGCCGAAGCTCTTCGAGTTCCTGGTCCGCTACCCGAGCAAGGCTCTCATGATCGTCGGCATCACCATGGCCGGCACCGTCGCCTACTACACCTGGACGACGTTCCTGCCCACCTACGCCCAGCTCACGGTCAAGTTCGACAAGGCCGAGGCCCTCCAGGTGGGCACCATCTCGCTGGTCTTCTTCATGGTGCTGCAGCCGTTGCTCGGCATGCTCTCCGACAGGATCGGGCGCAGGCCGATGCTGATCGCCTTCGGCCTCGGATTCACCCTGCTGCCGGTCCCGCTGATGGGAATGCTGACCGACTCCTTCGCCAGCCTGCTGCTCGTCCAGTGCGTCGGCATGGTCTTCCTCGGCGGCTTCACCTCGATCTCGGCGGCCGTCAACTCCGAACTCTTCCCGACCCGGGTCAGGGCCTCCGGCGCCGGCTTCCCCTACTCCCTGACCGTCGCCATGTTCGGCGGCACCGCCCCGCTCGTGGGCACGGCGCTGATCGACGGCGGCAACGCGGGGCTGTTCGCGTGGTACATGTCGGCGCTCGCCCTGGGGTCGACCCTGGTCTACGTCTTCGCGCTCAAGGAGACCAAGGACCAGCCGCTGAGCTGACGCCCGACGGGCCAGGGCCGCCCGGACGGGCCCGACACCCTGATGCCGGCGAGTACGAATTGCTCATCGACCGATGGGACACCCGGTCGACCTGGACGATCCCGGTCACATGACAGGAACATGGCGCCCGCGGCCATCACCGCGGGCGCCGCGTCCATTGCACGCCCGCACCTCACCCCCGCACATCAATGCCGGTCCGAAAGGCCGTCCTCCGTTCCGGACCGGAATCCCGCGCTGCTCCTGGCGGGGTAGTTCCTTCCGTCGCAGCTGCGCTCTGCGGTGTAGACGGAGAATTCTCCCCAGGCATGACGACCGCGAGGGCTCAGCGAGGCCATGATCTCATCCTGAATCGCTCATGGAAGCGGCTGAGTCCGATGCTCGGCTCCTTCCGGCACGTCGAGTGGACCGGTCTACGGCGTCGACGGCGGGCGGTCACCCGGTAATCATGTCAACGGAGGACAAATTCGTGCTGGTTCGACTCATCAAAGGGCTCGCCCTGTTGTCGACGGGTCTACTCGCGGGGGCGTTCGGCTACGGCGCCGCGAACGTCGTACCGACGTTCAGAGCCGTCCCCCTCGATGTCCGCCTGACCTTCCACACCGAGATGATGAAGGTGAACGAACCCGTCATGCAGACCGCGATGGCGCTGGCGATACTCAGCTCGCTTGGACTCGCCGTCGTGACACGCGCCACCCCCCGGCTTCTCGCCACCGGCGCGGGCGTGCTGGTCCTGGCCTCATTGCTGTTCACACTCTTCGGCAACGTCCCCATCCACGGCCAGATCAGGCAGTGGGCCGTCGGCTCGGCCCCAGCCGGTCACGTGGAGATCCTGCAACGATGGGAGACGTTCCACAACATCCGAACGGCTACAGCCCTCGTGGCGTTCGCCCTCCTCGTCGTCCTGGTCGTATTCGTCCAGCGGTCTGGGCCGTCATCGCATCCGGCGGGCACATGGTCGCGCTGACATGCGGATCGCTGGTGTCCGCAGGACCTCATCCTGCTCATCCGGGCCCGGCCTCCGTACGCGGCGTGGGGGTCGCAGCGCGTTCACCCGCGACGCCTGGTGGGAGTCGGCCAGACAGGTCGCGTCCGGCACCGCTCACAGAAAAAACCGGGGTCCGCACCCCTTCGGATGCGGACCCCGGCTCGGGTCGTGCGCTGCGACTAGGCAGGAACGATGTTCTCGGCCTGCGGGCCCTTCTGGCCCTGCGTGACGTCGAACGAGACCTTCTGGCCCTCCTGCAGCTCGCGGAAGCCCTGGGCGGCGATGTTCGAGTAGTGGGCGAAGACGTCAGCGCCGCCGCCGTCCTGCTCGATGAAGCCGAAGCCCTTTTCCGCGTTGAACCACTTCACGGTCCCAGTAGCCATATCAATCTCCTTCGGGTGAGGCAGAGGTAGAATCCGCGCTTTACGGATTCCGCGTCGCCGTAATGTGTCCATCCGGAGATGACCGGCAAACAAAAATGCACCCGATGGTCACAACCGTCAGGTGCACACAGAGTTAATGGATACCACAACTGCAACTGATGCAAGGTTAGCACAGCCCCGGGATGACCGCGTATTCACCCGGCCCGTGGCCCCGCGCCCGCAGGTGGCCATTCCCACCTCTCCTTCGCCGCGGACCGTGATCACCACGCCACCCGCGAGGCTTCCCTGCCACCTGCCCACCGGACCCTCCGCTGGTCAGAGCCTCAACGGCAGCCGCGCCAGCCGCCACGACGCCGGCATCAGCTGATGTTCCAGGTCTTCCGGCTTGACGGCGAGGCTGAGATCGGGGAAGCGGCGCAGCAGTGCCTCGAACGCCACCTCGCCCTCCTGGCGGGCCAGCGCCGCTCCCAGGCAGTAGTGCAGGCCGTACCCGAAGCCGACGTGGTTCTCCCGGTGCCCGTCCGGCTGGCGGGTGATGTCGAGCCGTTCGGGAGCGTCGAACCGGCGCGGGTCGTAGTTGGCTCCCACGATCATGGCCATCACCGCCTCGCCCCGCCTCACCCGCATGCCGCCGATGTCGAGGTCCTCGGCCGCGTAGCGCATCCGCGTCCCCTGGACGGGGCCGCACCAGCGCATCAGCTCGTGGACGGCGCGCGGCATCAGCTCCGGGTCGCCGCGGAGCAGGGCCAGCTGGTCGGGGTGGGTGAGCAGGGCGGCGGTGCCGTTGCCGATCAGGTGGGCGGTGGTCTCGTGTCCCGCGAGGACCAGGGTCAGGACCATCGTGACCATCTCGCTGTCGCTGAGCCGGTCGCCGTCCTCGTCGTGGGTGCGGATCAGGCCGCTGAGCAGGTCGTCGCCGGGTGCGGCGCGTCGCCGTCCGATCAACTCCCCGATGTGCGTGACCATCTCCCGCAGCACCGTCCCGAAGCCGTCCGACTCCAGGGTCGTCAGGGCCTTTCCCCACCTGCGCCACTGCGGGCGGTCCTCCTCGGGGATGCCGACCAGCTCGCAGATGACGGTGATCGGCAGGGGATAGGCGAAGTGCTCGATCAGGTCCACGACGCCGTCCTGGGCGGTGGCGGCGAGCCGGTCGAGGAGGTCTTCGGTGATCTGCTCCACCCGCGGCCGCAGCTCGGAGACCCGGCGCGCGGTGAACGTGCGCGAGACGAGCTTGCGCAGCCGCAGATGGTCGGCGCCGTCGGCGTCCAGGACGCTGTTCAGCACATACCGTGCGTACTCCTCGGGGATGCCCCGCGCCTTGAGCTGCTTCTCGCGGAGGTTCTGCACGTCCATTCCCGGTACGTTCGCCGGGTCGTTGACGAACCTCGGGTCGCTCAGCACCGTCTTCACGTCGTCGTACCGGGTGACCAGCCAGATCGGCGAGGCCGCTCCGAGGAAGGAACCCCGGACCAGGGGAGCCTGCTCGCGCAGCCGCGCGTATCCGCCGAAGGGGTCGGCCATCAGCTCGGGATCCGTCAGGTCCACCGTGCCGTCGGCGCCGGTCGTGCTGGTCTCGGCCGAAGTGCTCATGTTTGCCCTCCTCGGGCGTCGGGTGAGTTCCGCCTGCCGATCCACTCCAGCATGCACCCGCGGCGTCCGACGGCCTATCGCACCACGCACCGGCCCCGGACCGCCTTGACGTCCTCTCCCGCCCTGAAGGACGGGCGTCCACGCCGTGGACATCCGGTGAGCCCGGTGGGACCGGTCCCGGGGCGCTCCTCCTACGGCCGCCGGGAGGTCTGCGGCACGTGCAGGTCCCGCAGGAGGACCTGCGTCGCGGCGGCGACGGCGTCCACGGCCCGGTCGAAGGCCTCCGCGTTGCGCGCGGACGGCGACCGGAACCCGGAGAGCTTGCGGACGTACTGGAGGGCGGCGGCACGCACATCCTCGTCCGTCACGTCGCTGGCGTACGGTTCACGAAGGGTTTTGATGCTCCGGCACATGGCATGACGGTACGGCATCGCGCCCCCGTCCTCCATGCCCTTCCACCGCCGATCCCGGCCTCGCGCCGCGGTGCCGGGATCGGGGTGTCCCGCCTCTGCCCGCGGGGGTCAGCCGGCCGGCTGGGAGCGGGGCGACCAGACGAGCAGTCCCAGGCACATCTCGTCGCTGGTGCCCTCGCCCCAGACGACGTAGCGAGGGGGCAGGTCGCGCATCGCGGGCAGCAGCTTGCGCAGGCCCGCGTCGTGGGTGCAGGTCACCCGGAGAGTGTCGCCGGCGTTGACGGTGACGGGCTTGGCCAGCGGGCGGATGGCCTGCTCGTCGAAGTCGTAGGTGGGGATGTCGAGCAGGGTCTGGGCGCCGGGCGTGCCGGGGTTGAGCTCCACCTTGATCGAGCGTCCGAGCAGGTGCATGTGGCCGGCCACGGCGTACACGGTGGCCGCCTCCTCGGCTTTTCGGTCACAGTGCTGGGTCGCCGAGGCGACCGGTGGTCTGGCGTCGTTGCAGAGCTGGTTGAGTCCGGTCACCGTGGATCCCGCCTGGTCCCCGAAGCGGTGCACGACATCACGGACGGCGGCCTCACGGTCGCACAGGGGCCCTGACTCCTCGGCCGTGCAGGGCAGCTCGACCGGCGCCGGCAGCTGTTCGGTCTCCAGCGGGGCGAGGTCGGCCTTGCCGTCGGTGAGCCGCAGCCGGAGCCCGGACTGGTCGCTGCCGACCGGCTTGTCCTCGGCGGTGAGCAGATTGTAGTGGACCTGCATGATCAGCTGGCTGCCGGGCGGCATCGGGTAGCCGACCTTCTGGGTGAGCAGCGTCTCGTTGGCTCCCGGCGCCCAGTGGCCGACCCAGGAGCCGTTCCCGACACCGGCGTCGCCGAAGCAGGTCCATCCTTCGCCCGGGGTGCGGGCGTCGAGCTCACCGGCCGCCTTGGCCTCGTCCGGCCCGACCCGGAAGATGATCGCGTGGTGGACGATGTCGGTGTTCTGCGGCAGGAACTGGCTGCCGGTGAGGAACGCCCTGCCGGTCAGCCCGGGGTCGATCAGGAAGCAGCGGTACTCGTCGGTCCCTCCGGAGGGGGCCGCGGGGGTGTACGGCTCGGGCAGCTTCAGGTTGACGAACCGTTCGGAGGCCCGCAACGGCGCCACCGGCGGTGGCTCGAACGACTCTCCGTGTCCGCCGTGCGCCGCGGTGGCGGGTGCCGCGTCCGGATGGTTCGAGGCGGCCGGATGCCGCTGCCCGGAGCATGACGCGATGAGGAGGATGGCCGCGAGCGCGACGGCTGTCGCGAGCAGCCACCGCGCCGGCCGGACTGCGTGTTTCATGGATCGCCCCCTGCTTCCCGGGGTTCTCCCGGATCTGC
Organism: Streptosporangium album; assembly: GCF_014203795.1. Lineage (NCBI taxonomy): Bacteria > Bacillati > Actinomycetota > Actinomycetes > Streptosporangiales > Streptosporangiaceae > Streptosporangium > Streptosporangium album. The sequence goes on from NZ_JACHJU010000006.1 coordinate 307,857, forward strand.
GACGTCCCTGGGAGGACGGAACCCACGCCGGGTCCTGAAGCTCAGGCTCCTCGCTCCCGGCGTTTTTTCCATCGGCCGCAAGGCCGAAGGCCCTCCTCCGTGCGGCCGAGAGTGCCCCTACGCCGGAAGTGGCGGTCACCCGCCGCTCTCGACCGCCGGGGGGGAAGGCCTGCGCCTGCGGGGTGATGGAAGATTTCCGATATGTCCCACTATGGGCTTAGCGGAACCCTGGTCTTCCCCTTGGGCGGGCTCCTATAGTCGATCTTTATGTCGGCTCAGGAAGAATCCGCGGACACCCGCGAACCGTCATCCCAGGTGGGGGCGGGCGCCCCGAACATCGCCCGCATGTACGACTACTGGCTGGGGGGCAAGGACAACTTCGCCGCCGACCGTCAGAGCGCGGAGGAGATCGTCAAGATCTCCGACGGGAAGGTCCTGCGAGGAGTGCGTCTCAACCGGGCCTTCCTGGGGCGGGCGGTGAGGGCGGCCGCCGAGACCGGCGTCCGCCAGTTCCTCGACCTGGGCTCGGGCCTGCCGACCCAGGAGAACGTCCACGAGGTCGCCGGCCCCGGCGCGCGGGTGGTCTACGTGGACTACGACCCGGTGGTCGCCAGCCACGCCCATGCGATCCTGGCGAAGTCCGCCTCGGTGGGCTTCGTCCAGGCCGACCTGCGCAAGCCGGCGGAGATCCTCGGCCACTCCGTGGTCCGGGAGCTCATCGACTTCAGCGAACCGGTCGCGTTCATGTTCGTCTCCGTGCTGCACTTCGTCGACGACGCCGACGACCCGCACGGCATCGTCGCCCGGTTCCGCGACGCCGTCGTGCCCGGAAGCCACCTGATCCTCTCCCACCTGTCGAGGGACGGCTTCCCCCAGAAGATGGCCCAGACCGAGCAGGTCTACCAGGGCGCCAGCGCCCGGCTCGGCGCGCGCACGCGCACGGAGATCCTCGGTTTCTTCGACGGGTTCGAGCTCGCCGAACCCGGCCTGGTCGGCCCCACCGAATGGCGTCCCGGCGATGGGCCGCCCAGCACCGAGAAGTTCGCCGGGCTGGTCGGCATGGGGGTCAAACTCTGACGGACGGCCTCGCAGGGGAGCGGCGAGGCCACCGTACGGTCAAATGTTCGTCGGGAAACGCAGGGATAGGTCCGCCGGGCACGCGGGTAGTACAGCGCCGTGAAGGGCGAAGCGAACATCACGGGGCCGCGCGTTCCGCCCCCGATCCCGACCGGTGTCCGGCCGCCGTCCCCGTCCGGCCGGCCGGACGACCTCGGCAGTCCACTGCGCTGAGCGTGGTGAGCGATGCCACCAGGTTTCCGGAAAGTCGCCGACCGGCTGACCGACGTCGCCCCGGGTTGGCTGGTGGAGGTGGTACGGCCGGCGCCGGCGGCGCTCCGCTGGGAGCCGATGCTGCGCATGGCCGTGGTCGTGACCACCCCGCTGCTCGTGGGTCTCGCCGCCGGCCGGATCGCGCTCGGCATACTTCCGGCCATGGGCGCCATGGCCACCTCCATGGCCGATCGGGGCGGGTCCTACCGGGCCAGGACCATCGTGATGGGCGCGGCCGGCCTGGCCGGGGCGGTGGGCTATGCCGTAGGCGCCCTGGCCCGGGGCCACGGCTGGTGGACGGTTCTGGTCGTGGTGGCCGTCTCGGTGGTGTCCGCGCTGATCAGCGCCGGTGGGGCCGCGGGGTCGGCGGCCGGGCTCCAACTGCTCGTGATGACCGTGCTGGGCCTCGGCATGCCGCTGTCGGGACCGCCCGACATCAACGCGCTGAGCTTCCTGCTGGGTGTGCTGACGGCTCTCATGCTGGCTCTGGCCCGCTGGCCGCTGCATCCCCGGGAAGCGGAGGAGGCCGCGGTGATCGCGGTCTACCGGGTCCTCGGCCTGCTGTTCACCGAGCACGACCGTGGCACCGTGGCGGCGTTCGACGGCACCCTCAGCAACGGCTACACCACCGTGCTCAACGCCCGTTCCGCGGCGATGGGCAAGGACGCCGAGCGGACCCGCCTGGTGGCCCTGCTGAACCAGGCCTCACTGATCCGCAACGCGCTGCTCTCGCTCTGCCAGGAGGATCGCGAGCCACCCAGAGAGCTGCGGTTCGCCGTCGACGAGATCGTCGACTCACTCGCCGGTGGGCGTGAGCCGTCGGTCCGGGAGCACGGGAGCGACTCGCCAGCCCTGCGCGCCCTCTACTCCGCCGTGCGGGGAGCCACCGAGCTGGCCTCCGGCGGCGACGTCGCCGGGGAACAGCTTCCCTACGAACCGCTCGGGCGTGGCCAGAGGTTCCGGGCGATCTGGGAGAGGGTGTGGTACGGGCACCTCGCCCGGGTCTACGTCATCCGGCTCGCGCTGTGCATGGGCGTCGCCTGCGCAGTGAGCCTGGCCGGCTGGTTCGAGCGGTCCTACTGGGTGATGCTGACCGTCGCGCTGGTCCTCAAGCCCGACTTCGGTTTGGTGTTCGCGCGCGCCGTACAGCGTGCGCTCGGAACGCTCGTGGGCGTACTGATCGGCACCGTCGTGCTCCTCGTGGTGCCGTACGGCCCGGCGCTCCTGATCCCGATCGCCGTCTTCGCGGCGCTCCTGCCGTACGGCCTGCAACGCAACTGGGGCCTGATGTCGACCTTCCAGGCGCCGCTGGTCCTGTTCCTGGTGGACCTGCTGACCCACGGCGGCCCGAAGCTGGCCGGGATACGGCTGGTGGACACCGTGGTCGGATGCGTCATCGTCCTGCTGCTGGGCTACCTGCCGTGGCCGGCGAGCTGGGAGGCGCCGGTCGGGCCGAGGTTCGCCGACGCGGTGTCGGCCACCGCGGACTACCTCCGGCACGCGTTCGACCCACGAGGCAGCCGGAGGGCGTTGCTCCGCCGTAAGGCCTACGACGCGCTGGCCGACATGCGGACGGCCTTCCAGCGGGCGGTGACCGAGCCACCCGCGATCAGCCGGCGCATCACGACCTGGCTGCCCGCGATGACCGCACTGGAACAGGTGACCGACGCGACCGCCGCGACCGTCGCGCGCACCGAACACGGCGCCCCGCCGCCGTCAGACGGGGGCATCCGGGCCCTGGTGACGTCCCTGGAGGACATCGCCGCGGACGTCCGCGCGGGACGCTCCCCGGCGAAGCCGGAACTCGCCGAGGAGGAGAGCCTGGAGCGGATGAACTCCGCCGTCCGGGGACTGTGCGACACCGTGTCGGAAGAGCACCTCGACACCGGCGGAAGGGCGGGCGCACCGTAGCCCGTGAACAGCGGTCGTGTGAGCTCCCGACCGCTCCCCTCGCTCAGCTCACGCGTCGAGCAAGGCCCGGGCGACGGCCCTCCGTACCTGTCATGGGCGGCGGCCAGGGCGTCGGGCACCGCGATGGGCGAGGCCTTGGAGGAGGGAACGGCCACAGGTTGTGATCTTTCTATCGAAGCATCAGATTTCCGATTTGGCACATTGGTCACCCTGACGGCATCATCCTCTCCTGTCGTCCATCGGACGGAGGGCGTCTCGGCTCGACACGTTACAGCCGGAGCCTCAACCTTCGGGGAAGGGAGAAGCGTGACGGCTGCGTCCCGTGGGATTCGGCGTCACGACGTGCTCCGATCTCTGGTTGCGCTGCTCACCGCCGTGATCCTGTGCGCCTGCGTGGCGTCGGCGGGTCAGGCCGAGCCCAAACCCAGCGCCAAGAAGCTCCGCGGGGAGCTCGCGCAGCTGCAGAAACAGTCCGAGACCATGATCGCCGACTACTACGCCGGCCGGGCCGAGCTGCAGAAGGTGGAGAAGACCGAGAAGGTGGCGCGCGGCAACCTCAAGCGCGCACAGCAGGAGTTCGACCGGGCCGCCACGGAGATCCGCCTGCTGGCCGCCGAGCGGTACCGCACCGGCGGGATGAGCGCGACCTCCGCACTGGTGGGAGCCGCCGACCCCCGTGCCCTGCTGAGCGGCCTGGCCATCACCCAGCAGATCGTGAGCGAGCAGGACGCCAAGCTGCGGGTCTTCGCTGAGATCCGCGACTCCCACCGGAGAGCGCAGGAGACGGCCGAGGCGCGCGCCGCCGAACTCCGCGCGTCGCTCAAGAAGCTCGACGGCCAGAAGAAGCGCGCCGTGAAGCTGATCGACCAGATCAAGGACAGGATCGACCTGCTCTACCCGACTCCGGGGCTCAGGAGGGCCGACGGCACCTGGGTCCCCCAGCTGCCGTCGGGGCCGGACAACATCACACCGCGGATGCGGCTGGTCCGCCAGCTCGTCGCGCAGCGTTTCGGCCCGCACTTCGGGATCGGCTGCTACCGCTCCGACGGCGGCATCGCGGGCGGCGGCGAGCACCCCCTGGGCCGTGCCTGCGACTTCATGCTGAGCGCCGGCGGCGGGATGCCCACCGCCGCCGAGACCGCCCGTGGCCACGAGATCGCGGCCTGGGCCATCAAGAACGCCCGGCGGCTCGGCATCATGTACATCATCTTCCGTCAGCGGATCTGGCACGTCCGCACCGGAGCCTGGCGGATGATGTCCGACCGCGGCGGCACCACGGCCAACCACTTCGACCACCCGCACATCTCGGTCTACTAGTGCTCTGGCGGCCTGGCCTGCGGTTACGTAGATGGTCACCCTTCTGAGGGCACATCCAGGGCACATCCCGGGTTTCCGGCACGTTCCCAGGCGCCGTCGATCGCCCTGCGCATGCGGTCCTCGCTGGACGGCATGAGATGCGTGTAGGTCCGCAGAGTGAAGCCGGGGTCCGCGTGCCCCAGGAACTCGGCGACGGCCTTGATGGACACACCGTCCTCCAGGAGCACCGAGGCGAAGTGATGGCGGAGCCTGTGGAAGCCGTTCTGTCTCGTGGCGGAGATACCGACTTTGGCGAGCACCGCCTTCCAGGCGAATTGCGTTGGCTGCCGGACTCGTCGCGCCAGCGCACCTGCCGGCGGTCGCCGATGCCGTACTCGGAGCTGCGGACCTTTTTGGTGGTGCCGTCCGGTTGCTTCGCCATCTTGTGCCGGCGGTCATAAACGGTCATGGCTGCCTCCGCACCCAGGCCACGACGTCGTCGGGCAGGTAGCGGACGTGACGGCCGACCTTGTGACTCTCTGGGCCGGTGCCGAGGTGGCGCCACTGGTAGAGGGGCGCCACCGGTACCCCCAGGTAGGCGGCGAGGGGAAGCCCACCAGCCCGCAGCCGCACGAGCTGTTCATCGCGCGGCTCAACGGCGAGACCGCGCCGGGGCCGATCATCCTTCCCGTCAAGCTGCGGGGGCGCGCGTCGACTGGAGACGCCTGATCCGAGCGCGCCGGCCGTCGCTCTCGCGCAGGCAGGACGGGGTGCGAATTCATTCCATTCTTCTTCCGTTCTTCCGGGGTTATTGTTTCGCCATCTCGCGGATTCCCGTGTCCGGATGGTTCGTAATCCGGCATGAATTCATTCCTGTGGAGGTGGCTTCCATGCCTGTAAGGCTCTTGAGGATCGCCGGGGCGCTCGTGCTGGCCCTGGCGAGCATGTCGGCCGTCCCGGCCGCCGCCCGCGTTGCGGAGCCGTCATCGGTGGTGATCGACTCCTCCGAGGCCGCCCCCGGCGTCGTACGGCTCGCCGGACGGTTCACCGGGGCGTACGACGTGACCATCGTGGTGAACGGCGAGCGGATCGAGCGCGCCAGGGTGAGCGATCCGGACGCCGACGACGCCGGCACGTGGTCCTACGACTTGGACACCAGCGCGATGGACGGCGAGGTCGAGATCTACGCCAAGGCGACGGACGCGGAGACGCGGTACGGCACGTGGTCGCAGCCGCTGACGTTGCGGGTGGACAACCCGCCGGCCAGGGCGCCGAAGGTGTCGATCGCCGAGCCGGCTGACGGGGCGAGGCTCACCCGGCCCACGACGGTGTGGGTGGACGTCACCGGCGCGGACGTGCGTTCGGTGCGGGTCCGGGTCAACAGCGGCCCCTGGCAGAGCGCGTCCAGCGCCAAGGGGCGGTACGTGACGCTGGTGAAGCCGGCCAAGTACGGCGATGTCATGGCGAGCCTGGAGGCCGAGGCGGTCGACGCGCGCGGCCACGTGTCCAGGTCGGCCACCCGGTACGTGGCGCTCGGCGCGGCGAAGAAGGAACGCCCGGCGCCGCACCGGCAGGACCGGGCGATGTGGATCTGGGAGAAGGCCTCCTACAACCTGGTGCTCAACCCCGGGTCGCGCCGCCTGCTGGAGACCGTTCTGGCGCCCGACTCGACGATCTACCTGGGAGTGGACACGTACGCCGGGCGCGACATGATCGAGGACGCGCGCCCCGAGCTGCGCGACCTCGTGGCCTGGGCGCACCGCCGGGGGATGAAGGTGCACGCCACGGTGGCCGGCGGCACGCGCCCGCCCTATCTCGGCGCGCTCTCCCGATATCGCGACCGCGCCGTCAGGGAAGTGGAGCGGGTTCTCGACTACAACCTCTCGTCGGCGCCGGCCGAGCGTTTCGACGGGATCAACGTCGACATCGAGCCCTACATCCTGCCCTGGTTCAACAGCGCCAAGCCCGACGTGCAGATCCAGTGGCTGGACACGCTGCGGGCGATGATCCAGCGCAGAGACGCGTCCGGGCAGCCCCTGCTGTTCGGCCCGGCGGTGCCTCGGTGGCTGGACACCTCCGCCTGCTGCACGGACATCCCGTACGCCGGGACCACCCGCACCATGTCCGAACATATCCAGGACATGGCGGACTACATCGCGATCATGGATTACCGGGATCAGGCGGACGGCAGCGCCGGCATCATCGCGCAGGCCGAGGGCGAGATGGCCTACGCCGACCGCATCGGCAAGCCGCTCTCCGTGGTGGTCGGGGTGGAGACGCTGGACATCGCGACCAGCGGCGACCCGTCCAGCATCACCTTCCGGGAGGAGGGGAGGAACGCGATGGAGGTGGAGCTGGCGAAGGTCTACCAGGCGTTCTCGGGCCGCCCCGCCTTCGCCGGGGTGGCGCTCCACCACTACGACTCCTACCGGGAACTGCCCACGATCTGGGGCCCCTCGGCGCAGTGGCCCGCGCCGCCCGCCGACTCAGATCCGCCCACGGGCGTCAAGTCGCCGCCGAAGGCCGTCGCGTTCGACCACGCCACGGTCGACCTGACCTACGGGCGGGCCTATGACGACACCGAGGTCGACTTCTACGAGGTGCACAGATCGACGGAGCCGGGCTTCACGCCCGGACCGGGCACGCTCGCCGGCAAGGCGCGCGGCCTGACCCACACCGACGCCGGGCTGCTGCCCGGCACCGCCTACACCTACCGGATCGTGCCCGTGGACGTGGCGGGACACCGCGGCCCCGCATCCGATCCGGTCGCCGTGACGACCGCGACCACCGGCCTGCGTCCGATGGTGGTGGAGTCGATGGCCGTCACGCTGGAAGGCGGCACCGCGCGGGTACGGCTGCGCGTCGTGGACAAGGAGACCGGGGAGCCGGTGGCCGCGACGGTGCGCGGGCGGTTCACCTTCTCCGCCGGACGCTACGTGACGGTGACCGCGAACGCCGACGGCTGGGCCACCGCGACGTCCGAGGCGTTGAAGCAGCCGACGGGCGAGGTCGGGTTCGCCGGTCACCGGCTGACCGCGCCCGGCCGCTACTGGGCCGGCGCCTATGACCAGGACAGGGGCGTCACCGCCCGCTGGTGACGCCGCGTCCGCCGGAGGGCCGTCTCCCGCCGGAGGCGGCCCTTTCGCGTACGCATTAAGGCAGGAATTCATTCCTTTTTAGCGCGAAATAGGGAGTGAATTTAGGGTTGACATTGCATATATATGGCGAGAAGAATCCCGTTATGGAGCCACCCGATGGAATGAATTCCCTCCCAAGGGGAAGGCGATTCCGCACCCTCGCGGCACGCCTGCGGCAGGAAATCGTGCAGGGTCGCTGGCCGGTCGGCGGCAGGCTGCCGACCGAGGCCGAGCTGGCGCAGACCTACTCGGTCGGGGTGAACACCGTGCGCCGCGCGGTGGACCTGCTGGTCGAGGAGGGACTCGTCCGGCGCCGGCAGGGGTCGGGCACCTTCGTGACCACCGCCTCCGTCACCACGGGGGCCAGGCCGCGGCTCATCGGCGCGCTCGTCCCGTCGAACACCTACTACTTCCCCCGGGTCGTCCAGGGCATCGAGCGGGCGGCCACCGCCGCCGGAGTCCAGCTCGTGCTCGCGTGCTCCAACTACGACCCCGGCGTCGAGCTCGCGCAGATCCAGCAGCTCGTCGACGTCGGGGTCGCGGGTCTGCTGCTGGTGCCCAACCTGCACCTCGTCGCCGACCCCGCCGCGCACCTGGCCCGGCTGCGCGAGCTGCCCGTGCCGTACGTGCTGGTGGAGCGCAGGCCGGCCGACCCCCGCCCGGCCGACCCGACGTCCTATGTCTGCACCGACGTGCACGGCGGCGGCTACGCGGCGGTCCAGCACCTCAGCCGGCTCGGCCGGAGCCGGATCGGCTACCTCGGCCGGATCGGCACCGCCACCTCGGAGCATGTCTTCGCGGGATACCGCCAGGCCGTCGCCGACCTCGGGCTGTCGGAGATCCCGGAGGCCGTGGCCAGGCAGCCCGTCTGGACCGGGCACGACATGCTGGCATACGCCAACTCGCTGGTCACGGAGAAGGTGCGCGCGGTGGTGTGTCTCGGAGACCGCGAGGCGACCGCGCTCCTGCCCTACCTGCGCCGGGTCGGCCTGACCGTCCCCGACGACATCGCCGTGGTCGCCTACGACGACGAGGTCGCCGACCTGTCCGAGGTGCCGCTCACCGCGGTGTCGCCGCCCAAGGCCGAAGTCGGCCGCATGGCGACCGAGCTGCTGCTCCGCCGGATCGAGCTCGGTCCCGTCGCCCCGGTCTGCCGCGTCGTGCTGCAGCCCCGCCTGGCCGTACGGGCCTCCTGCGGCGCCGCCGCCGGCAGCCTCGTCGAGGTCCGCGTCCCCATGTGACGCCGGCCGTCATCCTCACCCCCCTTCCCCCCTTTCCTGTTGGAGGACCCAATGAGAGTGCGCATGCTCGCCGCCGCCGCGGTGGCCGTCCTCACCGTGGCCGGCACGGCGTCATGTGGCGGCTCGGCCGACGATTCGGGAGCGGTCACCCTGAAGCTCGGCTTCTACGCCGCGGCGGGAGACGCCGCAGACACGACCATGCGGGAGCTCGTCAAGGAGTTCACGGCCGCCAACCCGTCGATCAAGGTGCAGCTGGAGGTCGCGCCGTACGTCAAGTTCTTCGAGAAGCTGCGCACCCAGATCGCCGGCGGCCAGGCCCCGCAGGTGTGGCTGTCCGACGGTGTGTTCGTGCAGGAGTTCGCCGCGCGCGGCGCCCTCGCCGACCTGAGCGACCGGGTCAAGACCGTCGACGCCGCCGGCTACTCCGGCATCGAGCTGAACCGGGACGCCAAGGGCCGGATCTACGGCTTCCCGCAGGGCGCCCAGACGCCGGTGCTGTTCTACAACAAGAAGCTGTTCGCCGACGCCAAGGTGGCCGAGCCGACCGCCGACTGGACCTACGACGACCTCGCCGCCGCGGCCAAGAAGCTCACCAAGGACACCAACGGCGACGGCAAGCCCGACACGTACGGCTTCCGCGCCTACTCGCCGGGCTTCACCGAGAGCTGGTGGCCCATCGTCAAGGCGTTCGGCGGCGACATCGTCACCGACGACAACCGCAAGGTGGTCGTCGACAGCCCGCAGTCGAAGGCCGCGCTCGACTGGATGCTCGGCGCGATGGGCAAGGACGGATTCGCCCCCGACTACGCGACCACCGAGGGCCTGGGCAAGGGCGTCGTCCACACGCTGTTCGCCACCGGCCGGGTCGCGATGTCGTACGGCATCTACGCCCGCACCCTGCCCGCGGTGAGCGCGGGCGTCGACTTCGGGGTGGCGCCGCTGCCGAAGGGCCCGGCCGGCCGCGGCAACGTCGCGATCGTCAACTCATGGGTGGTCAGCAAGGCCGCCTCGCCGGCGCAGGCCGACGCGGCGTGGAAGTGGATCACCTTCTTCTCCGGGGAGGGCCCGCAGCGCAAGTGGGCCGAGCTGGGCGAGGCGATCCCGATCAACAAGAAGGTCGCCTCCACGGCCCTGCCCGCCGACCGCGGCCCGGCGTTCCTCGAATCGCTCGACGCGGCCACCGACCTCGGCACCAACGCCGTGTGGTCGGAGTACACCGAGGCTCTGGCCAAGCGGATGAACGAGGCGCTGTCGGGCGCCACGCCCGTCGCCACCGCGCTCACGGCCGGGCAGAAGGACGCCCAGGAGGTCATCGGCCGCTTCTACGCGGGGCAGACGCAGTGACGGTGCTCACCAGGCGAGCCGGGAAGGTGGCCGCGGAGCCGCGGCCACCCGCCCGGAAACGGCGCACAGGGGAGCGGGCCTGGGCGTTCGCCTTCGCCTCGCCCTACCTGCTCCACCTGGTCGCACTGGCCGCCTGGCCGCTGCTGGCCTCGCTGTTCTTCAGCATGACCGACTACGACCTGATGTCCTCGCCCAGGTTCGTCGGGTTCGGCAACTTCACCCGGCTCTTCAGCGACGGCCTCTTCTGGCGGACGCTCGGCAACACCGCGTACTTCGCCGTGCTGTTCGTGCCGACCCAGACGGTCCTGGCCCTGGGCCTGGCGATCGCGCTCAACCAGCGGCTGCGCGGCATGGCCCTGTTCCGCGCGGCCTACTTCGTCCCGGTCGTCTCCTCGTGGGTGGTCGTCGCGTACGTCGCGGACGCGGTCTTCAACCCGCAGACCGGCATCGCCAACCAGGTGCTCGGCTTCTTCGGGCTGCCCGCCGAGAACTGGCTGCAGGATCCCGCGCTGGTGATCCCCACGCTCGCGGCGGTCGCGGTGTGGAAGGGCGTCGGCTACATGATGGTGCTCTTCCTCGCGGGCCTGCAGGCCATCCCCGAGGAGCGCTACGAGGCGGCGAAGATCGACGGCGCGTCGGCCTGGAACCGGTTCCGGTACATCACCCTGCCCGGTATCTCCGGCACCACCTTCCTGGTGCTGGTGCTCACCTCCATCGAGACGCTGCAGTCGTTCGAGCAGGTCTTCGTGATGACCGACGGAGGTCCACACGGGGCGAGCGAGCTCACCGTGCTCCACCTCTACCGGCAGGGCTTCCAGTTCTTCCAGATGGGCTACGCCTCGGCCATCGCGTGGGTGCTGTTCGTGCTGGTGCTCGCGCTCACCCTCGTGCAGTTCCGGCTCCAGCGCAGGTGGGTGCACTATGCGTAAGACCGCTTCCTACGCCCTGGTCCTCGCGGGCGCCCTGGTCATGCTGCTGCCGTTCGCCGCGGCGCTCAGCAACTCGCTCAAGAGCTTCGCGCAGTACATCCAGGTGCCGCCGACGTGGATCCCCGACCCGGTCCAGTGGGACAACTACGCGGAGGTGTGGCGGCGCACCCCGTTCGGGCTCTATTTGGCCAACAGCCTCGTGATCGCGGTCCTCGCCGTGGCCGGCAACGTGCTGACCAGCGCCATGGTCGGGCACGCCCTGGCCAGGATGCGCCTGCCGGGCAAGCAGACGCTGCTCACCATGGCCCTCGGGACCATGATGCTGCCGACCGTCATCACGATCGTGCCGAACTTCCTGCTGTTCCGCTCGCTGGGCTGGCTGGACACCCTGCTGCCGCTCATCGTGCCGTACTGGCTGGCCACGCCCATCGGGATCTTCCTGATGCGGCAGACCTTCCTCGGCATCCCCAAGGACTTCGAGGAGGCCGCGGGCCTCGACGGCGCCAATCCCTGGCAGGTGTTCTGGCGGATCCACCTCCCGCTGGCCAAGCCCGCCCTGGCCACGCTCGCGGTCTTCACGTTCACCACGTCGTGGAAGGCCGTGCTGGAACCCACCATCTACCTCACCTCACCCGAGAACTACACGCTGCCGGTCGGGGTGCTGAGCCTCAAGGGCCAGTTCGTCGGAAACGACCAGCTCGTCACGGCCGCGGCCATGATGAGCCTGCTGCCGATGCTCGTCGTGTTCGTCCTGGCTCAGCGCTATTTCGTCCGCGGCACCATGTCCGCGGGACTCAAGGGCTGAAGCCCTTCCATCCGATCCGGACCCCCATCGATCCGGACCCCATCCGATCCAGAAAGGAAATCGTGACAACAACATCCGGGCTGCGCCTGGGCGTCATCGGTGCGGGCACCATCGCCGAGTTCCATGTGGCCGCCGCACGACAGACAACCGGGCAGGTGAAGGTCGTCGCGGTGTGCGACGTGCGGGCCGAGGCGGCGGAGAAGCTGGCCGCGGAGGCCGGCGCCCGCGTCTTCACCGACCATCGGGCGATGATCGAGGCCGGCGGCCTCGACGCGGTCGTGATCACCGTCCCGCACGCCCTGCACGCCCCGATCACCCTGGACGCCGCCGCGGCCGGGCTGCACGTGCTCGTGGAGAAGCCGATCGCCACCACGCGCGAGGACGCGATCCGCATGATCGACGCCTGCCGCGCGGCCGGCGTCGTGTTCGCGGTCGGGCACGTCCTGCGCTTCGTCCCGACGCTGCGCGCCGCGGCCGCCTACCTCGCCTCGGGCGAACTCGGCCACGTCGTCGTGGCCTCGGAACGGCGTACCGCCGACTACGCCGACCCCGCGCGGCCCCGCTGGTTCCTCGACGCCGGCATGGCCGGCGGCGGGATCGTGCTCAACGTCGGCACCCACAGCATCGACAAGCTCCAGATGCTCGTCGGCTCGCCGATCGTCGAGGTCACCGGCCACATCGCCGGAGCCGCCGGCGGGTCGGTGGAGACGGAGGCGGTCGCGCTGGCGCGGCACGCCGACGGCACCCGCTCGACGATCTCCGTCACCGGCACCGGCCTGCCGTTCACCGACGAGGCCGAGATCGTGTGCGGGGAGGGCGCGGTACGGATCAGCCGAGGCGAGGGCGTCTGGTCCTTCCGCGGAGGCGTCGCCACCCAGGTGGCCGCTCCCGAACCCGGTGAGATGTCCAGGGCGTTCGCCGCGCAGCTCGCCGACTTCGCGCGGGCCTGCGCGGCGGGGACCGCGCCCGAGGTCACGCCGGAGTACGCGCTGTCCGTCCTGGACGTCGCCCTCGCCGTCTACGAGTCCGCCCGTCAAGGTTCCACCGTCACAGTGAAGGGACAGATGTGAACCCGCTCGCGTTCAGCACGCTCGGCATGCCGGGCGCCCCCGCCGACGAGGTGATCGCGGTGGCCGCCCGGTACGGCTGCGCCGGCGTGGAGCTGCGCTGCGCCGAAGGTGAGATCGTCTCCCCGGACACATCGCCCGGCGACCTGCGCGCGGTCGCGCGCGCTTTCGACGCCGCCGGAATCGAGATCGTCGCCGTCTGCTCCTACACCCGCGTGGCGCGGCCGGACGGCGATCCCGTGGCCGAGGTGCTGCGCCACGTTGAGATCGCCGAGGCGCTCGGCTCGCCGTACGTGCGGGTCTTCGGCGGGGTCGAGGGCCAGGACGACCCGGCCACCACCGCGACTCGGAGGCTCGCGGAGGTGGCGGACCGGCTGCCGGACAACGGCGTCGACGTGCTGCTGGAGACCCATGACGTCTTCCTCACCGGCGAGGCGATCGCCGGGGTCCTCGCCGGTGTCGGCTCGCCACGGGTCGGCGCGCTGTGGGACGTGGTCAACCCGTGGCGCGCGGGGGAGACGGCCGCCGACACGGCGGACACGCTGGCGCCGTACCTGCGGCACGTGCAGATCAAGGACGCGGCGGCGCCCACCGAGCTCGCGCCGGTGCTGCCGGGACAGGGCGCGGTCGGGGTGCCCGGCGTGCTCGCCGAGCTCGACCGCATCGGATACTCCGGATACCTCGCGCTGGAGTGGGAGCGCATGTGGTATCCCGACGCGCCCCCGATAGGCGAGGCCCTCGCGGCCTTTCGCCAGGTGATCGGGCGATGATCCCGCAGGTGGCCTCGTCGACCCCGGGACAGGGGCTGTTCCCGCTGGACCGGGGCGCGCGGGTGCGCGGTCCGCACGCCGGCACGGCGCGGGAGCTGCTCGGCCTGGCCGCGGACGGCGAGGGTCCCGGGGAGATCACCCTCCGCCTCGTGGACGACGCGTCCCTGGGGGAGGAGGGGTACACCCTGACCGTCGCCCCGGAAGGGGTCCAGATCGGCGCGGCGGGCGTCGCGGGCCTGCGCTGGGGCGTCCAGACGCTGCGCCAGCTCGGTGGGCCCGGCGGCGTGCCGTGCGGCACCGTCCGCGACGTGCCCAGGTACGCCTGGCGCGGCGTCATGATCGACGTGGCCCGATGGTGGCGCCCGGTCTCGTTCCTGCGCGCGTACGTCGACCTGCTGGCGCTGCACAAGTTCAACGTCCTGCACCTGCACCTCACCGACGACCAGGGCTGGCGGTTCGAGGTGCGCGGGCACCCGCGGCTCACCGAGGTCGGGGCCCACCGCGCCGAGTCCCCCGCCGGCCACGCACGGGAGGGCAGGTTCGACGGCACCCCGCACGGGGGTTTCTACACCCAGCGGGAGCTGCGCGACCTGGTGGACTACGCGGCCGCCCGCGGTGTGACCGTGGTCCCCGAGATCGAGTTCCCCGGACACTCCCAGGCCGCGATCGCGGCCTGCCCCTGGCTCGGCCACTCGCCGGCCGAACCCGTCGAGGTGCGGACCTCGTGGGGCATCTCGTCGCACGTGCTCAACGTGAGCGACCGCGCCGCCGGTTTCGCCCGCGACGTGCTCGACGAGCTGTGCGACGTGTTCCCGTCCCGATTCGTCCATATCGGCGGTGACGAGGTCCGCGGCGACGAATGGGCCGCCAGTCCCGACGCCGCGCGGCGGGTGACGAGCGCCGGGCTCGCCGGGCCGGCCGCCCTGCACGGCTGGTGGGGGCGGCTCCTCGCCGATCACCTGCGTGGGCTCGGCCGCCGCGCGGTGGCCTGGGACGACATGCTCGACCACGATCCGCCCGAGGACATGGTGATCATGGCGTGGCGGGGCGTGGACCGGATCGACGCGGCTCTGCGGGCGGGCCACGACGTGGTCGCCGCCCCGCACACGCACACCTACCTCGACTACGCCGAATCGGACGCTCCCGGAGAGCCGGTCAGCATCGCGGGGCCGCTTCCGTTGGAAACCGTCTACGGATTCGACGCGGGGGACGGGGTCCTCGGCATGCAGGCCCAGCTCTGGGGCGAGTACCTCCCCACGCGGGAACGCTTCGACTACAACGCCTTTCCCCGCCTCTGCGCCGTCGCCGAGGCCGCCTGGTCCTCCGGCCGGGACCTCGGCGACTTCACCCGGCGGCTGACCGCCCACCTGCCGCTCCTCGACCGCCTGGGCGTGGGCTACCGGCGGCCACACGACGAAGGAGCGCGACATGTTCACCTCTGAGCGGGAACTTGAGGACCGGCTGGCCACCCCTTCGGCCGCGCTGGTCACCGACGTCGGCGAGCTGGACGGCGACCTCGTCGTGCTCGGTGCCGGCGGCAAGATGGGGCCGAGCCTGGTCCGGCTGGCCCGGCGCGCGCTGGACGCCGCGGGACGGAAGTCCGCCCGCGTGTACGCCGTGTCGCGCTGGTCGGACGACGCCGCCGCCAAGGCGCTGGCGGACCAGGGCGTCGACGTGGTGCGCCACGACCTGATGGGCGGCGACGACCTGGCCGGGCTGCCCGACGCGGCGAACGTCGTTTTCATGGTCGGCGCCAAGTTCGGCACGTCGGCCGCGCCGTACCAGGCGTGGGCGGTCAACGCGGCGCTGCCCGCCGCCGTCGCCCGCCGCTACCGCGACTCGGCGATCACGGCGTTCTCCACCGGCAACGTGTACCCGCTGGTGGACGTGGCCTCCGGAGGTAGCGCGGAGGGCGACCAGCCGGGACCGGTGGGGGAGTACGCGATGAGCTGCCTCGGCCGCGAGCGGATCTTCGAACACGCCGCCGCCACGTACGGCACCCGGGTCGCGATCCTGCGCCTCAACTACGCGGTGGACCTGCGCTACGGCGTGATCGCGGACATCGCCGCCAATGTGGCGGCGGGCGAGCCGGTCGACGTCACGACCGGGCACGTCAACGTCGTGTGGCAGGGGTATGCGAACGAGGTCGCGCTGCGCTCGTTGCTGCACGCGCGCGCCCCGGAGGCGTTCACGCTCAACCTGACAGGGCCCGAGACCGCCTCGGTACGGCGCACGGCCACCCGGCTCGCCGCCGCGCTCGGCGTCGAGGCGGCCTTCACCAGGCGGGAGAGCGGCACGGCGTTGCTGAACGACGCCTCCCGCTGCCACGGCCTGTTCGGCTATCCGGACGTGCCGCTGGACACGCTGATCGCGTGGCAGGCCGACTGGCTGGCGCGCGGGCTGCCCCTTTCGGGAAAGCCGACCAAGTTCGCGGTGCGCGACGGGAGGTTCTGAGATGTCTATCGACCTGCTCAGGGAGGGGACCGTCATCCCCGCCCATCCGCTGGCACTGACCGAACGGCGCACGCTCGACGAGCGCCGCCAGCGCGCGCTCACCCGCTACTACCTCGCCTCTGGGGCGGGCGGGGTGGCCGTCGCGGTGCACACGACGCAGTTCGAGATCCGCCAGGCAGGGCTGCTCCGGCCGGTGCTGGAGATCTCCGCCGACGTGGTCGCGAAGGAGGCGGACCGGCCGTTCGTCATGGTCGCCGGCGCCTGCGGCGACACCGCGCAGGCCGTCGCCGAGGCGGAGCTGGCGGCGTCGCTGGGCTACCACGCCGTGCTGCTGTCGCCGATGGTGCCGGGCGCGGGTGAGCCGCAGCTGCTGGAGCGGGCCAGGGCCGTGGGCGAGGTGCTGCCCGTCATCGGCTTCTATCTGCAGGAGGCGGTGGGCGGCCGCAGGTTGAGCCCGTCCTTCTGGCGCTCGCTGAGCGAGCAGGAGTCCCTGGTGGCCATCAAGATGGCACCCTTCGACCGATACCGCACGCTCGACGTGGTCAGCGCCGTCGTGGCGTCGGGGCGCGGCGACGGCGTCGCGCTCTACACCGGCAACGACGACAACATCCTGGCCGACCTGCTCACGCCGGTCGCGGGACGCCGCATCGTCGGCGGGCTGCTCGGTCAGTGGGCCGTGTGGACCCGCGCGGCGGTGCTCATGTTCGAGGAGGTGCGGCAGGCGTGGGCGGGGGACGACCGGGTCCTCCGTTCCCTGCTGGGCCGTGCCGCCGACCTCACCGACGCCAACGGCGCCGTCTTCGACGTGGCCGGCGGCTTCCACGGCTGTATCGCCGGAGTCCACGAGGTGCTGCGCGGACAGGGCCTCCTGGCCGGCACGTGGTGCCTCGATCCGGCCGAAGGGCTGTCCCCGGGACAGGCCGAGGAGATCGCCCGGGTCGGCGCCGCCTATCCCTGGCTGGTCGACGACGACTTCGTCGCCGCCCACCTGGACGACTGGTTGCGCTGACCACAGGTGAACCACGGCCTTGGGCACCGAGGCGGGAGACCGAGGCCGCGGGGCCTGGGGTGCTGAGGCCGGGGCTGGGAGCCTGGGGGTGGGGAGTGCATCCCCGGCCCCGGGCCGCGCAGGCGATTCGGTGAGCCGCCGCTCTCGTCAGGGAGCGGCGGTTTCACCTTGTCAGACTCGTCAGACGCTCCAGTACGCCGTGGAGAGGGCGCGGACCGCGTCCTCGTCCACCTCGACGCCGAGTCCCGGCCCCGTGGGCACCAGAGCCGTGCCGTCCACGACCTCCACCGTGCTCCCCCCGACATAGGCCGAGTGGACGAACTGCCGTCCGTTGAGGTCGACAGGGGTGTCCACGCCGAACGCGGCGAACAGGTGCAGCGAGGCGGCGAACCCGAGATCGGTGTCGGTCAGCCCCGAGCCCATGATGCGCAGCCCCGCGTCCTCGGCGAGCTGGCACAGCCGGCGGGACAGCGTGAGACCGCCTGAACGCTGGACCTTGGCGATGGCGATGTCGACCGCGTCGAGCTTCACGAACGTGGCCAGGTCGGAGGGATGGCGCAGGCTCTCGTCCAGCGCCACGGGCAGGGGGCTCCGGTCCCGCAGCCTGCGCAGCCCGGTGACGTCGTTGGCGGGCAGCGGCTGCTCGAACGCCGACACGTCCAGGTCGGCGAGCCTGCGCGCCATGCGCAACGCGCCGTCCACGGTGTAGGCCTGATTCGCGTCCACCCAGATGGGCGCGTCCGGGGCCGCCTCCCTGACCGCCGCCACGACCGAGACGTCCGTCGCCTCGTCGTGCAGGCCTACCTTGACCTTGTACGCGTGATAGCCCTGCGCCCGGCCCTCCTCGACCGCCTGCCGTACCTCGGCCGGGGTCTGGCCGGCCACGATCCAGCCGAGCGTGATGCGGTCGACGCGGCGCTGGCCCCAGAGCAGGCCGACGGAGACTCCGAGCGCCCGGCCGAGCAGGTCGTGCAGCGCGATGTCGAGTGCGGACTTGGCGATGGGCGAGCCGATCGTCAGCCCCCGGTTGATCACCCTCTCGTAGGCCGCACAGGCGCCGTCGAGATCCCACGCCGGCCGTCCGATCAGCGCGGGAGCGAGGTAGCGGTCGATCGTCGTCGAGATCGACTCCACGGTCTCGTAGGTCCAGGCGGGCGTCGGCGTCGCCTCCCCCCAGCCGGTCCGCCCTCCGGCCGTCACCTTGACGAGAACCCGTTCGGCGGGCCTCCCCGCCGTGGTGACGCTCCCCCCGGAAATGCTGAACGACCGGATGGTCGGCAATTCCACGACGAATGTCTCCACCCGCTCGATGACCAGCGAATCCATGATTCTCCCAATGAAATGAATTCATGCTCGTTTCTTTTATGGCAATGCCCTCAACCTAGCATGCCGGAAATGGCTCACGAATTAATGGAATGAATTCATTGCCCCTGTTGTCGAGTTCCGGCGTGGACTGAATCCCGCCCTGCCCGGCTCGCGTACGCCCGCGTCGTCGCCGGCGCCCCGACGAGACGCCCTCCGCGGCGGTCTCGGGCCCGGATACGCCCGTCCTTGCCGTGAGTCAATGGGGCCGCAGGCCGGCTGCGGTCGGGAAGGTGGGCGCGTCCCTCCGGCCGGAGAGGGGGCCCTGCGCCCCGTAGGCGTGAAAGCATGTTATGGACATCTGCCGCCCTCCGAGGAGGACCGAAGATGATCGGCAAGCGCTGGAATGTCACCATCGACATCACCGAACACGGTGATGACACTCATGCCCGTGCCGCACTGGCCGTTCCGGCCGTGGTCAGCGTTTCGGGCGCGGGACATGCTCGCCGCGGTCCGGACGACCGGCTCGTTCCCGAGATCGGCGACGAACCGGCCGCCGCACGCGCCCTCGCCAGGCTCGGCCAAGGAGCTGATCAGAAGATCGTTTCTCGGGAAGAAGGCGATCGTTCGCGTCAACATGAGTTGACGGTGACCTCTCTGTCAACCTAAATTGACAGGCATGGGCGATCTTCCACGTTTCGGACCCCCGCCCGCTGAAATCTCATCCCGATCGGATCGGATGAATGCATCGACGAAGAAGCTGCTCGTTTGCGGCGCGATCGGCGGCCCGCTGTTCGTCATCGCCTTCCTCATCGAGGGCGTCACCCGCGCCGACTACGACCCACTCCGTCATCCGGTCAGTTCACCGGCTCTGGGCCCGTCCGGGTGGATGCAGATCGCCGACTTCCTCCTCTAAGGCCGCGCAGATTTCACCTGACGCGGTATTCCCGCCGGTCGAAAACGCGTTCGATCCGATGGCGGGCTCAGGGAGACACCGGACGGATATCCGGGTCCGCCCAGCTCGGAAACCGTCAGCGGGGGCCGGTGAGACGGACGTCGCCCTCCGCGGACAGGACGAAGACCTGCCAGTTGTAGTAGGCGTAGAAGCTGCGGGGATCGCGCTTGATCTGGCGGGCGTGCGCCAGGACGGCGTCGACGTACCGGCTGTCGTGGTTGTAGGCGAACACCGCACGACGGTAGTCCCGGGGTGCCCCCGACGCCTTGAGGTAGTTGGCCGCGCCGAACACAGCGTCGCGCGCGTCGTGGACGTCCCCGCCCAGTCCGTACTGCCGCCACGTGCCCGGCATGAACTGCATGGGCCCCTGCGCCCCGGCGGAGCTCGCCGACCTGACCCGGCCGAACTTCGTCTCCACGAGCATGATCGCTGCGAGAACCTCCCACTCGACGCCGAACCGCTTCTCGGCGCGCACCATGAAGTCACGCAGCCGCTTGGCAGGGGGCGGTTCCGTCAAGCGCATCCGCTCGCGCCGCGCCGCGCTGATCGGCCGGGCCAGGGACAACAGCTTCCCGACGGCGGTGACATTGTCGCGCGCCTCGGCGGCCGGCCGTTCGGGCAACCGCCTGATGGTCCCCCGGGCCAGCGCCGTGCTGCGGGCCATCGCCCGGTAGATGCGCTGCTGATGGAGCGCGAACAGCACGACGTCCCGCGGCGGCCGCTCCTGCGATCCCTTGGTCCAGCCGTCGATCGCCTCATCCAGCGCGGCGGTCGTCTTTTTCAGGGCGCCGGCCAGTTTCACGGGGTCGGTGGGGATGCGGACATCAGGCGCGGGCGCGTCCGCGGGCGTATCCGCGGCCCCCGCCTGCGGGGAAGGTGCTTGGGAAGCGCTCGGGACGGGCCGCTCCGATGCCGCCGATCCGTCCGCCGCACCACCGCATCCCGCGAGGACGACTACGAGCGGCACTGCGGTCACGGCGTGGATCAACCTCATGACGCCTTACCGTATCGCCCGAATTGCCGCGCAGGAGGGGAGTCCTCGCACCCGGCATCGCCGGTCTTCGGGATGAGATCTCGTGGTCGCCACCGAAACCATGGTCGCGGAACCCGGTTCTCCGGGCCGGTTCCCGGGTTGCGATCGCTAGCTCTTGACCGCTCCGGAGGTGAGACCGCAGACGATGTACTTCTGCAGCCAGAGGAAGACCCCGACCGTGGGGACCGCGGTGATCAGCGTGGCCGCCGCGAACATGCCGAAGTTGGCGTTGCGCCCATCACCGGCGATCATTCCGAACATGCCCACCGCGAGGGTCTTGCTCTCCGGGTCGCGCAGGAAGACGTTGGCGATGATGAACTCGCTCATCGTGCTGATGAAGGCGAGCATCCCGGTGACCGCGAGGATCGGCGTCACCAGCGGCAGGATGATCCGCCAGAAGATCTGCGCGTGCGTGGCGCCGTCGACCCTCGCAGCCTCGTCGAGTTCCTTCGGGATCGTGTCCAGGAAGCCCTTCATCAGCCAGGTGTTCCCGCCGAGCGCACCGCCGAGGTAGAGCAGCATGAGGCCCCACACCCCGTTGAAGCCGAAGGCCGGGTAGAGCTCGGTGACCTTCGTGAAGATGATGAAGATCGCCACGATTGCCAGGAACTGCGGGAACATCTGGACCAGCAGCAGCGTCAGCACTCCCACGCGGCGGCCCCGGAAACGCATCCGGCTGAAGGCGTAGGCCGCGAGCACGCTCAGCAGCAGGCTCGCGAACGAGGCGGACAGCGCGATGAAGACCGAGTTGAAGAACCACCGTGCGAACGGATAGGTGACGGAACCGAACAGGTTGGCGAAGTTGTCCAGACTCGCCCCGGTCGGCAGTAGCTGCGAGGAGGTGAGCGTGCCCAGCGGGTTGATCGCCGCCGAGAACACGAACAGAATCGGGAAGAGCGCGAACGCCACCACCACGAGCACCACCAGATGGCGCCAGCCGACCTGCTTGAACCAGCGCGTCATGCGTGCACCTCCTCCTGACGGTGGGTCTGCCGGAACGTGATCGCCGAAACGAGGGCCACGAACGCGAAGATGAAGACCGAGATGGCGGCGGCGAAGCCGAACTGGGCCGAACCGGTGCCGAACGCCAGCCGGAACGTGTAGGTGATGAGCAGGTCGGTGGCGCCGACCTGGGGGCTGTCCGCCGGAAACGGGCCGCCCTGGGTGGTGAGCTGAATCGCGTTGAAATTGTTGAAGTTGAACGCGAAAGAACAGATCAGCAGCGGCGAGAGCGCCACCAGCAGCAGCGGCAGCGTCACCTTGCGGAAGGTGCACACCATTGAGGCGCCGTCGATGCCGGCCGCCTCTGTCAGCTCTCGGGGGATCGCCTGCAACGCACCGGTGGCCACCAGGAACATGTAGGGAAAACCGAGCCAGAGGTTGACCAGGATGACTGCGAACCTGGCCGTGGTCGGTTCGCCCAGCCAATCCAGGTTCAGCCCGAGCATATGGTTGATCAGGCCGAAGTCGCGGTTGAACATGTCCCGCCAGACCAGCAGCATCGCGAAGGCCGGCATCGCGTACGGCAGGATCAGGGCGACCCGGTAGATCCTCGTGCCCCGCATCCGCGGGTGGTGCAGCGTGAGCGCCACTCCCAATCCGAGTACGAACGAGGTGGCCACGGACGCCAGCGCGAAGACCATGTTCCATGCGAAGACGCCGAGGAAGTAGCCCGAGATAGCCGGGTCGGTGAGGACTCGCGCGAAGTTGGCGAAGCCGACATCGACCTGCCAGCCCTGTATGAGGTGCCGGCCCGAGGGATCAACGAAGAAGCCCCTGGACCCGTCGGCGACCCAGCGCCGGCCGGTCTCGGCGTCGGTGACGCAATCGCACGCGGCGTCGTAGGTCTTCTGAGCCCTGCCCTCGAAGGCCCGGCTCAGGCCATTGGCCTTGATGGTGCCGTTCGGGGCCGGGACGGAGAGGGCGGAGATCTCCGGCCCGCGTTCGGCCGCCTGCGGAGTGGTCAGGATCGTGTAGCCAGGAGCTTGCGCGACCTTGCCGCTTATGCCGATCTTCGCACCGGGGAGCGGGGTGAGCCCGTCGGCGGTGCCGACCTGGACCTGCTTGATCTTGGTGTCGGTCAGCAGGAAGACCAGTTTGCCGCCCTTGAGCGCGGGGGTGAGGCCGTAGTCGGGTGAGCCGGGCACCTGCCGTACCGAGTCGGATTCGATCGCCGCGATCGCGGCCTGCTTGTCCCCGCGGTGGCCGTCGCCGAAGTTGGTGAAGGCCGTGGTCATCGTGTAGACGATCGGGAAGACCTGGAAGACGAGCAGGAAGATCGTGCCCGGCACCAGATACTTGGCCGGGATGAACCGGCGGCTCAGATAGAGATAGCCGATTACCCCGGTGACGACGCCCAGAACCGCGAGCGCGACCCAGGCCCCCGTGGCGATCAGCGGGGGCCCCGCATAAAGCAGGATCGCCGACACGACGCCGAGCACGGCGATCCGGCTCACCACGAAGGCCCTGGAGATCTCACGTCGTCTGGGAGCCGGCCCTTGGTTCCCGGCTCCACCGCGCGGCCTCGGCCGTGGAGGGCTCCCGCCCTCCACGGCCGTCGTCGTTTCTGGAGTGGACATCGGCCTTCCCGGGTCAGTTCTTCAGCAAGTTGTCTATGGCCTTCTGCACGGAGGCCGCGGCCTTGGCCGGGTCGCCGCCCTTGATCACGGTGCTCTCGGCGATGCCGAAGGTCATCCAGATGGCTGACATCTCGGGAATGGCCGGCATCGGGAGACCTTTCCTGCCCGCGTCCATGAACTTGGCGGCGTCAGGATCGGTGGCCTTGACCGTGTCCAAGACGGCGGTCAGCGCCGGAGGGCGGGGATCGGCCTCGTAGAGGGCCGTGGCGACGTCCGGATTGGTGACATAGTTGGTCACGAACTCCTGGGCGAGGGCTTTGTTCTTACCCTTGGAAGCCACGTAGAAGGCGTGCACCCCGACGAACGGGGTCGCAGGCTTGCCGCCCTCGAAACCCGGGACCGCGGTGATGTCGTAGCTCAGGCCGCTCTTCTTCACATCGGTCATCGCCCATGGGCCGGAGACCAGGAAGGCGCATCTGCCCGCGGCGAAGGTCGAAATGGAGTTCTCGTTGGTGAGCGAGGTCTTCAGCGCGCCGTCGCCCTTCTCCCCGAGGTCCCTCAGCTTGCCGAACGCCGCAACCGATCCCTTGGAGTCCACCAGGACCTGTTTGGGGCCGGGGTCACCGGAGGCGGTGGTGCCGAACAGGGCGCCGCCGCCCGAGGCGAAGATCGGGTAGATGTGGACGGCATCACCGAACTGGGTGACCGGCAGGCAGAGGATCTCCTTGACCTTGCCGTCGTCCTTCAGCTTCCTGCCGGTCTTGACCAGTTCTTCGATGGAGGCCGGGGCGTTGGGCGCCAGTTTGGTGTTACGGATCAGCGCGATGTTCTCCACGGTGTACGGCACGCCGTACACCTGGCCGTCGAAGGTGACCGCCTTCAGCGCGATCTCGGAGAACGAGGCCTTCTGCTCGGCTGTCAGGTGCACCGGGTCGATGTCGCCGTTCTGGACCAGGTTGCCGATCCAGTCGTGCGCGCCGATCATCACGTCGGGGCCGCTGCCCTGCTGCGAGGCGGTGATGAAAGTCTGCTGGTTGTTGTCGCTGATCTCCTTCACCTCGACGGTGACACCGTGCTCGGTGCCGAACTTGTCGGCGAAAGGCCTGAGGGCCCTGGTCCTGTTGGGGTCAGCCCAGACGACAAGCCTGCCGCTGCCCTTCGCGAGGGCTGAGGTAGCCGTTATCGCGCCGGGGGCTGCCGCGGCAGGCGTCTGGCCGCTACAGGCCGTGACGGCAGAGGCCAGCACCGCCACCGCGACGGCGGCCACCGCAACACGGACGCGCATTGGACCTCCTCGTGTTCTCTGAGCTTTCCGACATGAATATCTTTGTGATCCCACCTTTTATGCTGTGTTTGCATTTCCATGGTCTTGATGTGACTTGGGCCTGCGAGGCTTTGCAGATTTTGTAAGAAACTGACGGATATAGTCGTTGGGCTGCTATTCGGTAAACAAGCACACCTGTCATACATTCCCGCATCATCCGTGATGTTGCGTTTTTTGCTGATCGATAACTCGGGTCCGGCTCTCATCTGCGCCTGAAGATTTACATAAGTCGGCTTGACGGTCCCGGAGCGGAACGGGATGGTGCTCAGCCGTCCGCCGGGAGGACCAGATGCACCTACCCACACTGACCGGCGGAATCGTAAAATTATAAACGGGAATTGTTCAATACTCGGCCAGTCACATCACCCCGAAAGAGCGACCGCAGGTCTCGGCGGAGGGAAAGCGGTTCACCTCAACACCTCCAGGGCGAAACGGATTGCTCTTTCCGTAAGCGTTCCCGTTCAAATTCGGTCGGTTGCCTCTATCGCGGCCGGGCCGGCTCGGCCGCGACTCCGGATGTCGATCCATCGAGGTCAGAGGCTTGCTGGGGCCTCGGGACGAGTGGTATGGTTTGTGTGGATTATGCCTCTTGAGTTGATGTGGACTGGACCTCAGGCAAGCTCTGTCCCTCTCAAAATTAGGCATTTTTTTTCATTTAAAAGGTCATCTCAAGATAAATCCGCCATGAAAAGCCGAGATCACTGGTAATCAATCAGCGATGGCGGTCACCGCAGGCGCGGCTGGCAGTCTGCACATCTCAGAGCCGCTCCTGTGACCGGCATCGCTCAGTCAAGTTCAGCAGCGTAGGGGTAGGTGTCCGAACGGGTTGACGACATGCGGCGGTGATGGTCGATCGCGAGCAGGCCCACGGATGGGGGGCAGGCGGACCGGCTGACCGTCGCCAAGATCAGGGCGAAGCTCGCCCGGCTCGGGGCGGTGGTGCCGTACCGGGCGTCACACCGCGTCTCCGTCGCGCGTCCGTTGCGCGCTGTGACTTCGGCGAGGGTGAGGTCGCAGTGCAGGGCGAGGGTGAGGTCGCAGTGCAGATCGCCAATGGGGGTACCAGGTGAGGGGGTGGCAGATCGACTCCACACGGGTGGGACCGGTCGACGATCCGGCGTCGGGACGGCGCCGTGCCAGGCACGCGCCGATCTTCGCCGCGGTCCGCCTCCGGCTGACCCTGGCCCAGAGGTTGCGAGCGGTGAGCCGTGGTGTGAGGTGACCGGGGCCCGCTTGAGCAGGATCTTCAAGGTGATCGCTCTCGGTGATGTGGCAGTGGTCGTCATCGAAGCGGACGTGGTCGAAGCGGACGTGGTCGACCCGCGGCCGACCACTGGCCGGACCGTGCGCGGGTATCGGTCGGCCTCCGGCGCATTCGCCGCCCGGAGACAAGGAAACCATCATGATCGATGGCAGGACCGGGTGACCTTCCTCCGTTGCGCTGTGGTGCTCCATCACGTCGGCAAGAGACATGTGCCGTCAGCATAGGAATCACCAGTGGCCGCGAAAGGGGGGTGAATTTTGAGATCTGCAAACATCGAGCCGGGGTTGCGGGCCGACGTGAGTGTCACTCCCTCCCTGATATCCGAGATCTCCTTCCCGTTCCGTGCCCTTGCCTGCGCCTTGACCTGGCCTACCAAAAATGAAGTCGTGGGCGGGGTGATATCAAAGGGTCCTGGCATCTTCGTGTCGATCGCATGGTGGACGAGCCTGCTTCTCCCCAACCACCCGGTGATCTTCGCGATCATAATTACCATAACGGTGTTACATGAGGGGTTCCATGGTATATGGGTTTACTCCTGGCAGGAATTCCAGGCCATCATCGGCTCGCGGAGTTTCATATACCAGACGGTTCTGAACCTTGTTTACATGCAAGTGACGCTGGCGATCTACCGCATATTAACCTGGCTGGCCATACCGTCCACGATTCTCCCTTGGCAGGCTGCTTACTGGCGGGACGTGAGCATCGTGGTGGTCGCCGGTTCGGTATCCGGAACGTTGGGCTATCGCGGCCTCAACGCCTTGTACGACAAAGGTCGCATCGGCCGCCATACGCGATCGCATATTCAACAGGGCCGTGACCTTTTTCTGGCGCTGGCGTCGTCAATATTCGCCAGTAGTTCCATGCACTTGTTCTGGATTCTTTTCGCTCTTCAGCAACTATTCGATTACACAATCTTCGTTGTTGGATGGTTGGCGCGCCCTCGCCCCAGTCGGTGAACCGGACAGGTTCGCTGAAATCCAGCTTGAGCTAGCCGAAAAGGGGTTCCGAGGGTGGGTGGAAGAATTCCCTCGATCGGGGATCCGGTTGATGCGCCGAACTCCATAGCCGAGACCACGTTGCGGCCGCGTCCGAAACACGATTACTGGCCATCGCCAGATGATTGGCGTGACGAGGTTTTCTACTCGCTGATAATCGACCGGTTCCAGCCGGGGGCTGATTGCGTCATCGTAGGCGATTCGCGCTCCGGAGACTCCAGGCACGGCGGGGATCTCGCGGGTTTGGCCGGCCGTCTCGAATACCTGGAGGAACTCAAGGTGACAACGGTCCTCCTGTCTCCGGTCACGGTGACCGCGCCTGGCACGTACCACGGGTATGCGCCTGTCCACCTGCTGGAGGTCGACCCACATCTGGGCAGGCTATCCGATCTGGTGGATCTGGTTGCTCGGGCGCATGAGCGCGGAATGCGGATAATTCTGGATCTGGTGGTCAATCACGCTGGCCCGATCTTCGAATACGCCGACGGGAACGAGTGGAAGAAGGAAGGCCGGCGCGGGGTCATCGCGCGATGGAATAGCTTCAATCCGACCGAGCTGGCGAGGGCCGAGCATTTCACCCGTCGGGGCGTGATCGAGGACTGGAGCAGTCCCGAGCAGGCTGCTTTCGGTGATTTTCCGCCGAATTTTCGGCGGTTTGCCACCGAGCGGCCGGAAACTCAGCGACTTCTCATCCACATCGCCTGCTGGTGGTTGAAGGAGACTGATGCCGACGGTTTCAGGGTCGATGCGATCCGTCACTTGGACAGGGGCTTCCTCTGTAATCTGGCAAATGAAGTCAAAAGATACGCGATTAGTCTGGGCAAGAATAATCTGTTGATCCTCGGCGAGCACTCCACGGGGAATTGCTTCGATATCGCCGATGATTTTCGCACCGGGATCAACAGCGCATACAATTATCCCGAGTATCGGCGGCAGAACTGGGCGCTCCACGGAAGTTCACCGACAGGGGATCTCGAGGACAGCTTTCGAATCGCTTCACATGCCCTTGGTCCGGCACTGGGAAATGTTGTCCGATTCATTGACAATCATGACGTTTATCGTTTCCTCCGGGTCGGAGAGCCGGAGGGCCTGCTCAGGATGGCTCTCGCCTTCCTGATGTTTTCCATCGGTATTCCTCTCGTCTACTACGGAACCGAACAGGGTTTTCGGCAGTCGACGAACCGTCTTGAGCCCGAGTCCTCGGCGCATCGAGCGTCTCCACAGAACCGGGAGGACATGTTCGCTGAGGGGCAGTACAAGTCGGAGAGCTCAGCCGGCGACAACTTCGCCACGATGTCGGGCACCTTCCAGTGGATTCGCAGGCTGGCGGAGATCCGAGGTCGGTTCGTGGCGCTGCGCAGAGGTGAGCAGTGGGTTCGATGGTCGGATCCCGAAGGGCCCGGCCTGTTCGCCTTCAGCCGTATCCATGGCTCTCAAGAGGTGCTTGTGGTTCTGAACAGTGCTGCCACCGCCCGCCAGGCGGACATCAACGTGGATTGCCGGCTCGTCCGACCAGGCGATCGGCTGGTGGACGTTCTGGATCTCAGCTGCTCAGTAGAGGCTTATCGACCTGAAGAGGGCGGTTCGAAGGTGCTTGTCTGGGTGCCTGCCTACGGTGCTCGAGCGTTCACCATCACTTAGTCTCGATGTTTCGCGATCTTCGGATGGTCGGCTGATCAGTCCGGCGGAGGGTGGAGCCCGGGTCCCGGGCGGGTGCGGCCTTTCCGCGTTAATTCTTGTGACATATCGCAATTTGATGCGCTAAGTACTTGAAAAATACACAAGATCGATTCACGATTCTCCACATGGTCTGTAAAGATCATGCGCATCCCGTGTCGCTTTCCCCGGCGGGTCACCCTCGCCCGGCGTGAAAGAGATCGTGTGTCCAACGCCCCCGACACTGGCGATCGGTCCTGATCGGGACCGTCGCCGCTCTCACGCTCATGATCCCCCGGGGTGTGGCCCAGGCCGCACCCGTCCCCGAAAAGATCGATAAGTCCGTCCTGGCGGAGCTGTCCGCGGACGACAAGGCAACCTTCTGGGTACGCCTCAAGAGCGACGCCGACCTCAGCGCCGCCCGAAAGGCGAAGACCAAGAACGAGAAGGCCAAGACCGAGCTCGCCGCGACGTCACAGGCGGGACTGCGCAAGCTTCTCACCGCCCAGCACCCGCGGTGAGGGCATCGTCGTGGCCAACATCGACAGCGGTGTGCAGTTCGACCACCCCGCTCTGGCCGCCCAGTATCGCGGCAGGAAGGCCGACGGCAGCGTCGACCACAACTACAACTGGTTCGACCCGACGGGGGTGTGCCCCAGCGCCGCGCCCTGCGACAACAACGACCACGGCACCCACACCATGGGCGCCATGGCCGGGAGTGACGGCGCCAACACCGTCGGCGTCGCCCCCGGTGCGACGTGGATCGCCGCCAAGGGCTGCGCGACCAACAGCTGCTCCGACGTCTCGCTTCTCGCCGCCGGGCAGTGGGTGCTCGCGCCCACCGACCTGAACGGCGCCAACCCGCGCCCCGACCTGGCGCCCGACATCGTCAACAACTCCTGGGGCGGCGCCGGCTTCGACCCTGGTACAAGGAGATCGTCGAGGCATGGGTCGCGGCGGGCATCTTCCCCGCCTTCTCCAACGGCAACCTCACCGGCGCGGGATGCAACTCCAGCGGCTCGCCCGGGCAGTACGGCTCCAGCTACAGCGCCGGCGCGTTCGACGTCAACAACGCCATCGCAAGCTTCTCCACCCGGGGCTCCGGCGAGAACGGCGAGATCAAGCCGAACCTCGCCGCGCCCGGCGTCAACGTGCGCTCGTCCATACCCGGCGGGTACGACGTCTTCTCCGGCACGTCCATGGCCAGCCCGCACGTGGCGGCCACCGTGGCGCTGATGTGGTCGGCCTCTCCCGCCCTGCAGGGCGACATCGCCTCCACCCGGCAGCTGCTCGACCGGACCGCGATCGACGTCGACGACACGCACTGCGGCGGCACCGCCGCGGACAACAACATCTGGGGGGAGGGCCGGCTCGACGCGTTCGCGGCGGTCCAGGCCGCTCCCGTCGGGGCGCTCGGCGCGTTGCGGGGCACCGTCCGCACCGGCAAGGTGCTGGTGCGCTCGGCGAGCGGCCGCGACCCGCAGATCGAGATCA
Organism: Streptosporangium album; assembly: GCF_014203795.1. Lineage (NCBI taxonomy): Bacteria > Bacillati > Actinomycetota > Actinomycetes > Streptosporangiales > Streptosporangiaceae > Streptosporangium > Streptosporangium album. Next base: position 337,751 of record NZ_JACHJU010000006.1, read on the forward strand.
TCGTGACGGTCGTGGTGCCCAAGCTCCAGGTCGCCGTCGAGGCAGGAGGGACCAAGGACGTCGTCGACGCCACCGGGGACCGCTGGAGCGCCGACCGGAAGTACGCCACGGGCGGCTACGGCTACGTCGGCAGCGGCACCAAGGCGAGCACGGCCAGCTCAACCTGCGGTTCGCCAAGCGGATCGGCGATCCCATCGTCAACTCCATCCGTATCTCCGAGCGCCCCGACAAGGCCACCCCATAACGGCCGTGACAACCGCATGGCCCGCCCCGCCTCCCGGCGGGGCGGGCCATGCCCGTCGTTACTTGAAGCCGCGCAGGCGCAGGCTGTTGGTGACCACGAAGACCGAGGAGAACGCCATGGCGGCTCCGGCGATCATCGGGTTGAGCAGGCCGAGCGCGGCCAGTGGCAGAGCGGCCACGTTGTAGGCGAAGGCCCAGAACAGGTTGCCCTTGATGGTGGCCAGGGTGCGGCGGGACAGGCGGATGGCGTCGGCGGCCACCCGCAGGTCGCCGCGGACCAGGGTGAGGTCGGAGGCCTCGATGGCCGCGTCGGTGCCGGTGCCCATGGCCAGGCCCAGATCGGCCTGGGCGAGCGCGGCGGCGTCGTTGACGCCGTCGCCGACCATGGCCACCGACCTGCCCTCGGCCTGCAGGCGCTTGACGACGTCGACCTTGTCCGCGGGCAGTACCTCGGCGATGACCTCGTCGATCCCCAGCTCGGCGGCGACCGACCGGGCGACGGCCTCGTTGTCGCCGGTGAGCAGCACCGGGGTCAAGCCCAGCGCACGTAGCTGAGCGATGGCCTCGGCGGAGGTGGGCTTGACCACATCCGCCACGACCAGGACCGCGCGCGCTTTGCCGTCCCAGCCGACCGCGACAGCCGTACGGCCGGCCGCCTGAGCCTCGGTGAGCGCCCGCTCGAGATCGGCGGGCAGGTGCTGCGACCAGTCGGCCAGCAGCCGGGGGCGGCCCACCAGCACGGCGTGCCCGTCGACGACGCCCTGGACGCCGAGTCCTTCGACGTTGGCGAAGTCCTCCGGCGTGGGCGGTTCGCCGACCCGCTCGGCCGCGGCCCGGGCGATCGCCTGGGCGATGGGGTGCTCGGAGGCGTGTTCCAGCGCACCGGCCAGGCGGAGAACCTCGTCGGTGTCCTCGCCGTCGGCCACGTGCGTCTCGACCAGCGTCATCTTGCCCTCGGTGACGGTGCCGGTCTTGTCGAGCACCACGGTGTCGATCCTGCGGGTGGACTCCAGCACCTCGGGGCCCTTGATCAGGATGCCGAGCTGGGCGCCTCGGCCGGTGCCCACCAGCAGCGCGGTCGGTGTGGCCAGGCCCAGGGCGCAGGGGCAGGCGATGATCAGCACGGCCACCGCCGCGGTGAAGGCCGCGCCGGCGCCGCCGCCGGTGCCGAGCCAGAAGCCGAGCGTGCCGACGGCCAGCGCGATGACGATGGGGACGAAGATCCCGGAGATGCGGTCGGCGAGGCGCTGCACCTGCGCCTTGCCGGTCTGGGCGTCTTCGACCAGCCTGGCCATCTGGGCGAGCTGGGTGTCGGCGCCGACGCGGGTGGCGCGGACGACCAGGCGGCCTCCGGCGTTCACGGTCGCGCCGGTCACCGCGTCGCCGGGTCGCACCTCGACCGGGACGGACTCGCCGGTGAGCATGGAGGCGTCGACCGCGGAGGTCCCTTCCTCGATCACGCCGTCGGTGGCGATCTTCTCGCCCGGCCGGACCACGAACCGGTCCCCGGCCGCGAGTCGATCACTGGGGATGCGGATCTCCTTGCCGCCGCGCAGTACGGCGACGTCTTTGGCGCCGAGTTCCAGCAGGGCGCGCAGTGCGGCGCCGGCGCGGCGCTTGGAGCGGGCCTCGAAGTAGCGTCCTGCCAGGATGAACGCCGTGACCCCGGCGGCGGCCTCCAGGTAGATGTTGCCCGAGCCGTCGGTGCGCTCGATGGTGAACGTGAACGGGTGGGTCATGCCGGGAGTGCCCGCGCTGCCGAGGAACAGCGCCCACAGCGACCAGCCCAGCGCGGCGATCGTGCCGAGCGAGATCAGGGTGTCCATGGTGGCGGCGCCGTGGCGCAGGTTGGTCCAGGTCGCCCTGTGGAACGGCCAGCCCGCGTAGATCACGACGGGGGCGGCGAGGGTGAGCGACAGCCACTGCCAGTAGGTGAACTGCAGGGGCGGGATCATCGCCATCGCGATCACCGGTACGGCGAGCACCACGGCGGTGATCAACCGGTTGCGCAGCGACTGGAGCTCGTCGTGAGGCTCCTGGGGCGCGCCTTCGACGCTGGGCGGGGTGGGCAGTTCGGCGCGGTAACCCGCCTTCTCCACCTCGGCGATGAGGTCGTGCGGGTCGATGCCCTCGGCGAAGGTGACCTTGGCCTTCTCGGTGGCGTAGTTCACGGTCGCGGTGACACCGTCGAGCTTGTTGAGTTTGCGTTCGATCCGGTTGGCGCAGGACGCGCAGGTCATGCCGCCGATCGAGAGTTCGACCGCGCCGGTTGGCGGCCTGTCATCGGTGATAGGGGACATCACCTCTCCTTTCTCGCGTCATGCCTGCCGTCAGTGGGTGTGTTCGCCGTGCGAGCCGGTCGTGGCCGGGTCTGCCGGAGGGGCGGACGTGGCCTCACCGGCGTGCACGGTGAAATCCGCGGTGCGCACGGTCCCCTCATGCTGGAAGTCCAGGAAGAGGCGGTAATCGCCCCGGCTGGGCGCTTCGGCCTGGAAGGTGATCTCCGGGCCGGACCGGGTCCTGCCGTCGCCCGGCTCTCCGTCGGGGTGCACGTGCAGGTAGGCCAGATCTCCAGCACGCAGTGCGACCAGGTGGCCGTAAGCGCCCAGGTAAGGCTGCAGGTCGGTGACCGGCCTGCCGTCCTTGCTCACCTTGAGGGTCAGCTTACCGGTACCGCCCGGGACCAGGTCGCCGGTGAGGGTGACGCTGTAGCCGTCGACCGTGGACGTACGGCTGGCCGCGGGCAGCGCCTTGGCCGTGTGGTCGCCGTCGGCGTACAGATCCGCGCCCAGGGTCATGCCGGTGCCGCCCTCCGGAGCGAAGTCGGCGAACGCCCGGTAGGCGCCTGCTTCTGGCAGTGTCAGTTTCACCGACCACACGCCGTCGCCGAGCAGTTCGGGGTGGAGGTGCTGGAAGTCGTCGAGGTCGCGGGAGACCACGATGAAGTGCAGTTTCTTGTCATGTTGGATCTGATAGCCGGTCACCGGCCTGCCGTCGGGGCCGGTGACGGTGAAGCGGAAGCCGGTGGCCTGCCCTGGGGTGATCTTCGTCGTCTCGGGGGTCAGGGTGTAGCCGTCCTGGGACACTTGAAGCCCTCCTGGGATGTGTGCCGCTGTCGCGGAGTCCGCCTGGCCGGTCTCGGGCCCCGCGTGGGTTCCGCGACCATCGGCCGGCTGGGTCGGGGGCGAGGCCGTGTGGGGCCGGTGGCCGTCCGCGGCGGGCGTCCCGACGGCGCCCACGGCGCTGCCGGCCCCCAGGGCGCCGCCGAAGATCACCGCGAGTCCGAGAACGTAGGCCCCGAGCTTTGCGGAGGTGTTCACGACGGGGCCACCACTTCGTATCCGGCTTCCTCGACCGCGGCCGTGACCGCCGCGCCGTCGAGCGGGCCGTCACTGTCAACGGTGACCAGGCCGGCGGCCAGATCCACCTTGACGCCGACGACGCCGGGGACCTCGCCGACCTCTTCGGTGACCGAACCGACGCAGTGGCCGCAGGTCATGCCCTTGACGGTGTATGTGGTGGTGGTCATGACGATCACTCCTTCGTTATGTGTGGTTCTGTGCGGTTCAGGAACGGACCAGCCGGGCGATGGCGTCGGAGGCTTCCTTGATCTTGGCCTCGGCCTCGGCGCCGCCCTTGGCGGTGGCGTCGGCCACGCAGTGCGCCATGTGCTCTTCCAGCAAGGCCAGGGCGAAGGACTGGAGTGCGCGGTTGGCCGCCGACACCTGGGTGAGGATGTCGATGCAGTACTTGTCCTCTTCGACCATCCGCTGCAGCCCGCGGACCTGGCCCTCGATCCGGCGCAGCCGCCGGAGGTGATCCTGCTTGTTATCGGCGTATCCGTGCATCTTTCCTCCTGTTTCACCTATTTCAACACCATACCCCCCTATCGTATTTCGAAGGGTCGGGCTTTCCGGGGCCCGACTCCCTCCGGTGTGCTATCCGCCGAGCGGTCCGGCTTCCGTCTGGGAGGGGCTGACCGGCGAGGTGTCGGCCGGCGCGTAACCTGCCTGGTCCACCGCCGTGCGGATCTCCTCGCCGGAGAATCCCGCTCCGCTGACGGTGACCGCGCCGCCGGCCAGATCGACCTGGACGCCGGTGACGCCGTCGACCTTGCCGATCTCGGCGGAGATCGAGGAGACGCAGTGCCCGCAGGTCATTCCACTGACCTGATAGACGGTCCCGCCGCTGGTCGCAACCTGTGCGGAGGCGGTGTCCGCGGTGCCGCACGCGCATGCCGTACACATGGGGTTCTCCTCTCCTTTTACCCTAGGGGGGTACCTTGGCCTGTGACTCTAACATACCCCCCAGGGGTTTAATTCCCTTGGGGGGCCCGATTTCACGGGTGTGCAAGGCTCCGATGTCTCGGCGCGAAACGATCGCGGCGCGCCCGGACGGCGCCGTTCCGGTCATCTGGCAGCTGTGGAGAAGGTCATGACACCAGCGCGAGCCGATACGCGTATCCGTCGCGGGACCATCCCGCCGAGACCTGGCTCCAGTCCACGACCGCGCGGGGGAGAGGCCGGGGATCCGGGGCCCGGGGCTCTTGCGCGGGCCCGCCCTCCGCGCCACGGCTCTGGGGTGGATCCGACGGGTGGATCCGACGGGTGGATCCGGCGGTGGGATCAGCCGGGGTTGCCGCGGTTCAACCCTGCGGTAGACGTCCGGCCGGGGGTGAGATCCAGGCCGGGTTCACGGGTTCACGGGTTCAGGCCGGTGAGGCGGCACAGTGCGGCGAACCCCGCGGGAGTGCCGGGCCGGTGGCCGCGCACCGCCTCCAGCCCGGCTCGTCGCACCACGGCGCGCAGGGCGACGGTGACGATGATGGCGTCGTCGGCGTAGCCCAGCACCGGAATGAAGTCGGGGATCAGGTCGAAGGGCATCGCCAGGTAGGCCATCAGCAGGCCGAGCCGGATCCGCACGCCGCGGGGCAGGCTCGTGTCGGTGGCCAGCCGGCGTAGCAGCCGCAGCAGGTCCGGCAGGATCCGCAGGGCCTCCTTCAACAGCCCGGCTTCGGGCCGGACGACGACCAGGGCTGTGATCAGCAGCAGCCAGCCGGCCACCAGTGCGATTGCGATGCCCGTGCCGAGTGCGATGTCCCACCACATGAGCCGCCTTTCCCGTCGGGGCGTTCTCCCCGGGCTGCGGCCACCCCGCTGAATCTCTCGTCAGGCGGAGGTGCCGGGTGCGGCCTCGACGGCGGGGTGGCCGGCGGCGTCGCCCGCAGGGGTGCCGTGGTGCTGATGGGGCAGGCCGCGGTCGATGTGGTCGGCGTGGCGCAGAGCCTGGGCCAGCAGGGGGCGCACGTGGTCGTCCACCGCGGTGTAGTAGACGAAGGTGCCTTCGCGGCGGCCTTTGACCAGGCCGGCCAGGCGGAGCTTGGCCAGGTGCTGGCTGACGGCGGCGGGGGCGGCGTCGGCCAGTTCGGCCAGGCAGGCGACGGAGGACTCGCCTTGCAGCAGCGCCCACAGGACCTTGATGCGGGTGGGGTCGGACAGCAGCCGGAAGGATTCGGCGGCCAGATGCACCTGTTCCTCGTTGGGCATGTCGAAGTCCGGCAGCGACGTGTGCATGCTCTGAGCATACCTCGCCATCCTGCTGCTTGCATGGCTGCGTGCATGCGCATATACGCTGTCAGGGTGACAGCGGAACTGAGAGCTCACCCCATCCCCAACGCCACCGGCCGGAGGCCGGGCGAGCGGGGGCCCTGGTCGGCCGGCCTGTGGACCCTGCCGGAGGTCCGGTGGGCCGTGGCGGCCACCGCGTTGTTCGGTCTTGGCGTGATCGCGCAGCTGGCCGGGGGCCCGGTGTGGCTGTGGTGGACGTTGTATCTGGCCTGCTACGCCACCGGCGGCTGGGAACCCGCCTGGGCAGGCCTGCAAGCGTTGCGTGACAAGACACTGGATGTGGATCTGCTGATGGCGGCGGCCGCGATCGGCGCCGCGGCGATCGGGCAGGTCTTCGACGGTGCCCTGCTCATCGTCATCTTCGCCACCTCCGGGGCGCTGGAGGCGATCGCCACCAAACGCACCGAGGACTCGGTGCGCGGCCTGCTGGACCTGGCCCCCGATCAGGTCACCCGCCTGAGCTCGGCTGGGGAGGAGCGGGTGGAGGCGGCGCTGCTGCAGGTCGGTGAGGTGATCGTGGTACGGCCCGGCGAGCGCATCGGCGCCGACGGCGAGGTCGTGGACGGCGTCAGCGACGTCGACCAGGCCACCATCACCGGCGAGAGCCTGCCGGTGGACAAGCAGGCCGGGGATGAGGTGTTCGCCGGTACCCTGAACGGCACCGGCGCCCTCCGGGTGGAAGTGACCCGCCCGGCCGGCGACACCGTGATCGCCCGGATCGTGGCCATGGTGGAGCAGGCCGCCGCCACCAAAGCCCGCACCCAGCTGTTCATCGAGAAGGTCGAGCAGCGCTACTCGGTCGTCATGGTCGCCGCCACCCTGGCGCTGTTCGTGATCCCGCTGCTGTGGGGGGCCGCGTTGCAGCCGACCCTGCTGCGGGCGATGACGTTCATGATCGTCGCTTCGCCGTGCGCGGTGGTGCTGGCCACCATGCCGCCACTGCTGGCGGCGATTGCCACCGCGAGCCGCCACGGTGTGCTGGTGAAATCCGCCGTGGTGATGGAGCAGCTCGGCGCCGTGACCCAGGTGGCGTTCGACAAGACCGGCACCCTGACCGAGGGCAGCCCGCACCTGACCCAGGTCCGCACTCTGCCCGGCGCCGGGATCGACGACGATGAGCTGCTCGCCCTGGCCGCCGCCGCGGAGAACCCGTCTGAGCATCCGCTGGGCCGGGCTGTGGTGCGGGCCGCGCGTGAGGCCGGGGTGCCGTTGCGCCCTGCTGAGGAGTTCACCTCCGCGCCCGGGCGCGGAGTCGGCGCCCGCGTCCAGGGCCGGCGCGTCGAGGTCGGCAGCCCTGCCCACCTGCTCCGAGACGGCCGGGGACCAGCGCACGCCGTGGTCGCCGACCTCGAACAAGGAGGGCAGACCGTGGTGGTGGTCCGCGTCGACGGCGAGCCCGCCGGGATGCTGGGGTTGGCCGACCGGGTGCGGCCCGGCGTGGCCGCGGCGCTCGCCAGGCTCACCGCGCTGACCGGGGCTCCGCCGGTGCTGCTGACCGGCGACAACCCGCAGGCGGCCGGCAGCGTGGCAGCCGAGGTCGGTATCACCCGGATCCGCGCGGGTCTGCTGCCGCAGGACAAGGTCGTCGCGGTACACGAGCTGCAGGCCTCGGGCGCCCGCGTGGCGCTGGTCGGCGACGGCGTCAACGACGCCCCGGCGCTGGCCGCCGCCCACACCGGTATCGCGATGGGCCGCGCAGGTTCTGACCTGGCCCTGGACACCGCTGACGCGGTCATCACCCGCGACGAGCTCGCCACCTTGCCCGCGGTGATCGCCCTGTCGCGGCGGGCCCGCCGTCTGGTCGTCGCGAACCTGGTCATCGCCGCCGGCTTCATCGCCGCCCTGGCGGCCTGGGACCTGATCGGTGACCTGCCGCTGCCGCTGGGCGTGGCCGGACATGAGGGTTCCACCGTCATCGTCGCCCTCAACGGACTGCGCCTGCTGCGCAGCGCCGCCTGGCGTCACGCAGCCGCCCAGCCCCGCGAGGACAGCTGAATCGCCCACGTTCACGCCCGTCCCAGCGCAGAAAGTCATCCGCCGTGGAGCGCAGGGGTCGGAGATCGCGACGATGTCCGGATGGCTCCGGTCGATCCGCGCCTTTCACCGGTACCGGTACCGGCGCTGGCTGATCGCCAAGGGTCACGACCCCGCCGGCGCCCGGCCGGTCTCATCCCCCGTGCGGGGTGGGACCGGCCGGGCCGGTGGCTCATTTCGCGACGACGGCGGCGATCCTGCTGATCGGCTCGGCCAGCGCGTTGATCGCGTCGGACAGCTTCTTCAGCTCCTCCTTGGACAGCTCGTTGTGCAGCTTCCAGCCGTCGCCCTTACGGTGCGCGTCCAGGGCGGCCTCGGCGGCGGCGAACTTCCCGTCAAGCGTCTTGACCAGGTCGGGAGAGCGCTCCTCCAGCACCGGGCGCAGCGCCTGGACGGCCGCCTTGGACCCCTCCAGGTTGGCGTCGAAGTCCCACAGGTCGGTGTGCGACCAGATGTCCTCCTCGCCGGTGATCTTCCCGGTCGCCACCTCGTCGAGCAGTCCCTTGGCGCCGTTGGCGAGCTGGACGGGGGACAGCTGCGCGGAGTTGGCCTTGCCCACGACGGTGGTGACGTCGGCCATGAGCTTGTCGGCGATCGGGCCGTCCTTGGAGACGTCCTTCTTGACCCACAGGTCCTTCTCGATCCTGTGGTAGCCGGTCCACTCCTGGCCCTCCTCCAGGTCGGCCTCGCGGGCGTCGATGGCCGGGTCGAGATCGCCGAAGATCTCCGCGACGGGCTCGATGCGCTCCCAGTAGGTGCGCGCCACCGGGTAGAGGCCCTTGGCCTTGTCGATGTCGCCGGCCTTGACCGCGTCGGCGAACTCCCGGGTCTTGACCAGCAGCGTGTCGCTCTGCGACTTGATGTAGCGCTTGTATCCCGCGATGGCCTCCGACAGCTTGGCGTCGTCGGTCAGCGGCTTGTGCTCGCCGCTGACCTTCAGCGGGTTGCGGATGCCGTTGCCCACCATGCCGGGCTTGCAGGTGGCCTCGTAGGCGCCGGCCGGCAGCTCGACGATGACCTCCCGGGTCAGGCCGGGCACGATGTTCTCCACCTCGCCCATCACGCGATCGCCCGCCGCGTAGAGGTAGAACTCGGTGATCTTGGAACCGGTGTTGGTGATGGCGAAGGTGGAGGTGCCGGCGCTCACCTCGCTGACCGCGACCTTGCACTCGGTGTCGGTCGCGGCCACGGAGATCTTGCCGTCCTCGGCGGGGGCGGAGGTCGCGGAGCCCGCGCCGCCCGCCTGGGGCTCGCTCGAGCAGGCGGACAGTGCGGCCAGGGCCAGCCCGGCGGCGGCGAGAACGATGGGCGTACGCATGGTGCTCCTGTTTCAGGCGGTGGTCGTGAGGGAGGGCGTCCGCCGCTTGGACCCCGGGCGGAGGAAGAGGATCAGCGTGGGCACCGCGTAGAGGACCCAGGCGGCGGTCTCCAGCACGGTCGGCTGCGGAGTGATGTTGAACATGCCGGAGATCAGTGCGCCCCACCAGGAGTCGGCCGGAAGGATTCCGCTGATGTCGAACGCCTGGGTGGACAGGCCCGGAAGGATGTTGGCCTCCTGCAGGTCGTGCACGCCGTACTTGAAGATGCCGGCGGCGACCAGGATCAGCAGGAGCCCCGTCCAGGTGAAGAACGTGGTGAGGTTGATCTTCAGGGCGCTCTTGTAGATGCCCCAGCCGATCACGATCGCGGTGAGGAGGCCCAGGCTGATGCCGATCAGCGGGGTGGCGCTCGTGGTCGCGCCCTGCACGGAGGCGAAGAACAGCAGGGCGGTCTCCAGGCCCTCGCGGGCCACGGCCAGGAACGCCATGACGACCACGGCCACCGGGCCGAGCTGGAGCGCGTCGTTGAGCTTCGTGCGCAGCTCGCCGGAGAGCGAGCGGGCGGCCCGGCGCATCCAGAAGATCATCCAGGTGACGAAGACGGTGGCCAGCAGCGAGGTGACCGCGTCGAACAGCTCGTGCTGCTGATGCCCGAGGCGGGCCGCGGTGAAGGTGAGCAGCGCGCCGAACCCAACGGAGAGCACCACCGCGACGACGACCCCCGCCCACACGAGAGGGAGACGGTCCCTGCGGTCGCCTTTGACCAGGAACGCGACGAGAACGGAGACCACGAGGGTGGCCTCCAGTCCTTCGCGCAGGCCGATGAGGTAGCTGGCGAACACCCGACACTCCAGAGTTTATTGGAAAGGCTTACCTAAAATAGGGCAGGCAAACCTTACTCCATACATCAATCTCCCCTCTTCGAGGGGGGTGCGTCGAGCCGGAGTATCCGTCCTCGCCCGGAGCGAGGGCGGATGAGGACGGGTCGGATGAGGTCGCCCTCTCCGTCCTCCCGTGTGCTCACCAGCTCACGGGCGGCCGTCGGGCGGCGCCCCGCCGGGCTCCGCGGGCCGTGCCCCGGCCAGCACGGAGTGCCGGTAGGAGTATCCGAAGTACACGATCAGGCCGATCAGGAACCACACCACGAAACGCGCCCAGGTCTGCCAGTGCAGGAAGGTGATCAGCCAGAGGGAGAAGAGGACCCCGAGCGCGGGCACCGCCGGCATCCCCGGGCAGCGGAAGCTCCGCGGCAGGGCGGGCTGCCGGTAGCGGAGCACGATCACCGCCGTGCACACCACCGCGAAGGCGAGCAGGATGCCGATGTTGGTCAGCTCCGCGGCCTCCCTGATGGGGAGGAGCCCGGCGATGACGGCGGAGGCGATGCCGACGATCCACGTCACACGGGTCGGCACGTGCCGCGTCGGGTGCGTCTTGGCGAACCACTTGGGCAGAAGCCCGTCACGGCTCATCGAGAACCAGACGCGGCTCACGCCGAGCATGAAGGTGAACATCACGGTGAGGATGCCGATGATCGCCCCGACCGCTATCACGTCCGCCAGGCGGCTCAACCCCACCGACTTGAACGCCGTGGAGAATCCGCTCTCCTTGTCGATCTCCCTGTAGTTCTGCATGCCGGTCAGCACCAGGCAGGCCAGCACGTAGAGGACCATCGAGATGGCGAGTGAGTAGACGATCGCCTTCGGCATGTGATGCCGGGAGTCCTTGGACTCCTCCGCCGCCGTGCTCATGGCGTCGTAGCCGAAGACGGCGAAGAAGACCGTGGCCGCCCCCGTCATGGCGCCGCCGATGCCGTAGGGGAAGAACGGTGTGTAGTTGGCGGGGTTGACGTGGAAGAACCCGACGACGATGACCAGCAGCACCACGGCGACCTTCAACCCGACCACGGCCGTCTCGAAGCGGGCCGCGTTCTTCATGCCGAGGTTCAGCAGGTAGGCGATCAACAGGCACAGGAGGGCGGCGAACAGGTCCACCCGGTGTCCTTCGCCGGTCCCCGGCGCGCCCAGCATCCACGCGGGCAACTGCGCCCCCAGGTCACTGAGCAGGAAGGAGAAGTAGCCCGAGATGCCGATGGCGACGACCGAGACGATCGCGGTGTACTCCAGCAGCAGGTCCCAGCCGATGAACCAGCCCGGCAGTTCGCCGAGGACCGCGTATCCGTACGTGTAGGCCGACCCCGCCTTCGGGATGAGCCCGGCGAACTCCGCGTAGGACAGGGCCGCCGCCGCACTCGCGACCCCGGCGATCAGGAACGACACCACGACGGCGGGACCCGCCGTGCCGTTGGCGACCGTACCCGCGAGGGTGAAGATGCCCGCGCCGATGATGCCGCCCACCCCGATGGCGGTGAGCTGCCACAGCCCCAGCACGCGGGTGAGCTGCTCGCCCTCCCCGCCTTCGGGCTCCTCGATGTGCTCGATGGGTTTGCGGCGCAGTATGCCCGCCCCTGACCTGAACATGGCCATGACGCATCCTCTCCGCGCGCGCCCACAGCGGATTGCAGTGACCCACTACCGAGTCCGGTGAAGGGGCTCTACCCTGTTTCACCTGCGCCGATGTTGCCGTTCAGAAGGTTCAGAAGGTTCAGAAGGTTCAGAAGGTTCCGAAGGGCCCGGGAGGTCCGAGTCCACCGTGCGAGGGACCTCTCACCGCCCGCGGGCGACCCCGGCGAACGCACCGGCACCGGCCAGACGCGCCAGGCGGCGGTAGGAGTCGAGCCGCTCGTCCTGGTCGAAGGTGTTCATGGTGACCAGCACCTCCTCGGCGCCGCTCCGCTCGACCAACGCCCCCAGCGCGTCCGCGACCTCCTCCTCCGTGCCGTGGATCTGCCCTTGCAGCGCCTCCTCGAAGAGGGCGCGCTCACGGGCGGTCATCTCCAAGGAAAGGATCTCCCCGGCCGGGGAGAGCGGGGGGAAGACCCCGCGGGTGCGGGAGAAGACGGTCGCCCACGCCTCGGGCACCTGCAGCCGGCGGGCCCGCTCGGTGGTCTCGGCGACCGCGATGCCCGCCGCGACGATGACGTACGGCTGCGCCGACCAGGCCGAGGGCCGGAAGTTCCGGCGGTAGCGGGTGATCGCCTCCAGCGTCCGCTCGTGCCCACCCACCGCCGCGATCACCAGCGGGAGCCCGTGCTCGGCCGCGATGTCCGCTCCGGCACCCGTGGCCAGTACGTACGCGGGCACCCGTAACCCCTCCGCCGGGAGCGCGTGCACGCCGGGATACGTCTTCTGGTCACCGGTGAAGTAGCCGAGCAGCTCGGCCAGCTGGGCGCCGAAGTCCTCCGCGTCGCGTCTGTCATGGCCGAGCGCGCGCCGTATGCCGCCGGTGAAGCCGACCGACCGGCCCAGGCCCATGTCGATCCGGCCCGGGTAGAGCGATTCGAGGACGCCGAACTGCTCGGCGACGACCAGCGGCCGGTGGTTGGGGAGCATCACGCCGCCGGTGCCGATCCGGATGCGTGAGGTCACGGCGGCGACGGCCGCAGCCAGGACGGTCGGCGCCGAACCCGCCACCCCCGGCACTCCGTGGTGTTCCGACACCCAGAACCGGTGGTAGCCGAGAGCCTCGGTCTCCCGCGCGAACCGCACGGTGTCGCGCAGTGCCTGCGAGTGGTCGTGCCCCTGGCGGGCGAGGGAGCGGTCCAGAACCGAAAGCCGCGTCGGCTGCGATGGTGCGTTCACCCTCATCTCAACACTCCCGTGCTCCGGGGATTCCCCACCGGCACCTGTGCTACCTCCCGTATCGACCAGCTTGGACTGGTTGGTGGAGGCCTGGACCGCGACGTTCCTGCCGCACAGGTCGGTGTGCGCGGAGATGGCCTCGGGGTTGCCCTTCTTGACCAGGATGCCGGTGCCCGAGACCGAGTAGTCGACGTGGAGGCGGCTCGGTACGGCGGGCGCCCGTTACCTCCGGAGAGCGGCGAGGTACCGTCGTCTTAACGAATCTCAGCCACCGGGGGAACCGCTATGCCAAGCGATCCCGACCACGTGCTCGACGCCATCGACGGAGTCGTCGACGAGTGGCTCGCCCTGAGCGAGGACTCCATGCGCTGGGCACCACCTGAAAAAGCTCCGCCGAAACGGCAGCTCACGTTACCCGCCCCGTCCTTGCCGTGGGTCCCCGGCGACTTCCTGCACGAGGTCGGCGCCCTTCTCGGCACGCGGGCGCACGCCGTGGCGGACGTCGTGACCGAGGTGCTGCGCCCGATCGGCGAGGGGCTGTCCGGCGCGCTCACCGCGATCCTCGACAGTCCTCCCGTCCGGCAGTTGATCGACCCGGCCGGGGATCGTCCGCCCCCCGGCCACACCGAGCGTGACGATCTCCCGCCCGAACCGCCGCCGCGTCCGCACGGGCATCCCTGACACGCGGGCGGCCGGTCTGCGGCCGCCCCGCGACCCGCGCCGGGGGTATGCCCGGCGCGGAGCCGGCGGGCGTGGAGGAGGCTCTGTGATCCGCCCACGGGCTCACCCGACGCCGGGACGCGCCCGCGTGGGGAGGCGGGTCCCGGCTTCTGTCAGGCGCTCTGGGACAGCCCGTAGGCCTGGGCGATCAGCTCGTAGGAGCGGATCCGCGCCGTGGGACTGTGGACCAGCGTGGTGATCATCAGCTCGTCGGCCTCGGTGCGCTTGCGCAGCTCCTCCAGGCCCGTCCGCACCTCGGCGGGGTCTCCGTACACCAGCTTGGACAGGTAGTCGTCGAGGAAGTCCTTCTCCACCGGGCTGTAGCCGTGAGCCTCGGCCTCCTCGGGAGTGGGGACCGGCTGCGGAGCCCCGCGGCGCAGGCGCAGCATGGACAGCCCACCCGAACGGGCCATGCGGAGCGCCTGCTCGGAGCTCTCCGCGGCGACGGCGGAGACGCCGATCATCGCGTACGGCCGGTCGAGCACGGCCGACGGCTGGAAGGACGACCGGTAGAGGTCCAGGGCGGGGATGGTGTTGGCCGCGCTGAAGTGGTGGGCGAACGCGAACGGCAGGCCGAGCAGGCCCGCGAGCTGGGCGCTGAAACCGCTGGAGCCCAGGAGCCAGATCGGCGGCCGGCCCGTCTCGGGCGACCGGGGGATGGCGACGACCCTCTCCAGCGGATGGCCCGCCGGGAACGCGCCGTCCAGGAAGGCGGTCAGCTCGGCGAGCTGCTCGGGAAAGTCGTCGGCGTCCAGGCCGTGGCGGCGCAGCGCGCGGGCCGTGGCGGGATCGGTGCCCGGTGCCCGGCCGAGCCCGAGGTCGATGCGGCCCGGATGCAGCGCGTGCAGCGTGCCGAACTGCTCGGCGACGATCAGCGGGGCGTGGTTGGGCAGCATCACCCCGCCGGACCCCAGCCGGATGGTCGTGGTCGCCGCGGCCAGGTGGGCGATCAGCACGGCGGGGGAGGAGCTGGCCACGGACGGCATCCCATGGTGTTCGGCGACCCAGATCCGGTGGTAGCCCAGTTTCTCCGCCCGCTTCGCCAGCTCGGTGCTCGCCCGCAGGGTCTCGGTGGGGGTCACGCCCGAACCGACCGTGGCCAGTTCGAGGATCGACAGGGGGACCTCGGAGGTGCCGCGTGCCACACCACGGATGTTGTCTTCAGCCATGTCGGCGGCAACCCCGTCTGAACGGGGGTTATTCCGCTCAGACCGCGGCCGTCCGCTGCTCGGGCGAGACGGCCTTGGCGAGCAGGAAGTCCTCCACGACGAGAGTCGCCGCTCCCAGGGCGACCGCGTCGGGCCCGAGGCGGCCCAGCACGATGGAGGCCGTCTCATACGGCTGGGTGAGGGAGTTGTCGGCGGCGGATCTCTTGATCCTCGTCAGGTGGTGCTGGCCCAGCATGAGCCCGGCCCAGCCGCCGATGACGATCCGCTCGGGGTTGAACAGGTTGATCAGGTTGGCCAGGCCGGCTCCGAGGTAGTCGGCGGTCTCCTCGATGACGGGGCCTCCCGCCCTGACCAGGTCGGCCAGGGCGGCCTGCTCGTTGGGGACCTCGATGGACAGCCCGGCACGTTCCAGGATGCTCTCGGCGCCGATGTACGCCTCCAGGCAGCCACGGCCGCCGCATCGGCAGGCCCGGCCCCCTACCGCGATCTTGGTGTGCCCCCACTCGCCGGCGCTGCTGTTGGCGCCACGGTAGGTGATCCCGTCGGTGATGATGCTGGCCCCGGCCCCCGAACCGATCAGCGCGACGATGGTGTGCCGTGTCCCGCGACCGGCGCCGAACCACAGCTCGGCCTGCCCCATCGTCTTGGCACCGTTGTCGACGTACAGCGGGAGCGAGGTGCCCGCACGCAGGAGCGCGCCGAGGGGGACCGCGTCCCAGCCGAAGGTCTGGGCGTGGATGAGCGCCTCCGGCCCGCTTTCGACGATGCCGGGGACGCCGATGCCGACGCCGAGCACCCGGGTGGGGTCGACGCCGCCGGCGGCCAGCACGGCTTCGATGCCGGAAAGGATGTGCCGTACGACCAGGTCGACGTCGTGGCGGTCCGGGCGCAGGGGGTATTCGGCCTTGGCCCGCTCGTTCATGTCGAGGTCGAACAGCTCGACGCGCACGTGGGTCTCGCCGACGTCCACCCCGATCGCGTAGCCGAACTCCGGGTTCACCCGCAGCAGCACCCGGGGGCGCCCGCCGTCGGACTCCACCAGGCCCGCCTCGACGATGACGTTGTCGGTGATGAGGTCGCCGGTCACGTTGCTGACCGAGGCGGCGCTCAGGCCGGTCAGTCCGCTGAGCTCGTGGCGGCTGGTCGGGCCCTCGAAGTAAAGCGTCCGCAGCAGCACCGCCCGGTTCTCCCGCCGGAGATCGCGTACCGTCCTGCGTTCGGGCCTGACCATGATCTTCCTTCCCCCGCTCTTGGGCCATGTTAGATCAGGTCGTGAAGTAAGTCATCCGGGGGTGCCGCGCCGGGAGTGCCGCGGTCCGGACCGGCCGGAAAATCGCCGATATCTTTCCCCGGCCGAGGCGATTGCGACAGGGGGCTCGGGGCAGGACCGCACCATGGCACTCGGGGGATGGATCTCCCGCTGGCCGGTGATCCGGCAGCTCAGGGGAGAGGACGGCAGGGGCGAGGCCGCGCGGTCGGCACGGACCGACGCGCTGCGGCCCCGCACCGAGGAGGCGGACACGGTCGCGAAGTCGATCTGCCCCTACTGCGCGGTCGGCTGCGGCCAGCTCGTCTACGTCAAGGACGGGAAGGTCATCCAGATCGAGGGTGACCCCGACTCGCCGATCTCGCGCGGGCGCCTCTGTCCCAAGGGGTCGGCGAGCAAGCAGCTCGTCACCCACTCCGGCAGGCAGACACGGGTGCTCTACCGGCGGCCCCACGGCACCGAGTGGGAGCCACTGGACCTCGAGACCGCGATGGACATGATCGCCGAACGGGTGGTACGCACCCGGCGGGAGACCTGGCAGCAGGAGGAGGACGGCAAGGTCGTACGGCGCACCATGGGCATCGCCGGCCTGGGCGGGGCGACGCTCGACAACGAAGAGAACTACCTGATGAAGAAGCTGTACACCGCGCTCGGCGCGGTACAGGTGGAGAACCAGGCGCGTATTTGACACTCCTCCACCGTCCCCGGTCTGGGGACCAGCTTCGGGCGCGGCGGCGCCACGGACTTCCAGCAGGATCTGGCCGAGTCCGACTGCATCGTCATCCAGGGCTCCAACATGGCCGAGTGCCACCCGGTGGGGTTCCAGTGGGTGGCGGAGGCGAAGGCCCGCGGGGCGAAGGTCTTCCACGTCGACCCGCGTTTCACGCGGACCAGCGCGTTCGCCGACAAGCACGTGCCGATCCGCGCCGGCAGTGACATCGTCCTGCTCGGCGCCCTGGTCAACCACGTCCTGGTAAACGAGCTGGACTTCCGCGAGTACGTGCTCGCCTACACCAACGCGGCGACGATCGTCTCCGAGCACTTCCAGGACACCGAGGATCTGGACGGGCTGTTCTCCGGATTCGACGCGCAGGAGCGCAAGTACGACCCGTCCAGCTGGGCCTACGAGGGCGCGACCGAGGCGTCCGACGAGGCCGCCGCCGGGCTGCGCGGCGAGCGGCGGGAGGGCGGGCACCGCCACGCCGAGGCCGCGGGCTCCGACCAGTACGGCGCGGGCGGTGCCGCGATGCACCCCAGGCCGCCCACCGATCCGACGCTGACCCACCCGCGCTGCGTCTACCAGATCCTCAAGCGGCACTTCGCCCGCTACACCCCGGACACGGTGGCCGAGCTGTGCGGGATCTCCCGGGAGGACTTCGCCGAGCTGGCCGACGCGATCACGGCCAACTCCGGACGGGAACGCACCACCGCCTGGGCGTACGCGGTCGGCTGGACCCAGCACTCCGTGGCCGTGCAGTACATCCGCACGGCCGCGATCCTGCAACTGCTGCTCGGCAACATGGGACGCCCCGGCGGCGGCATCCTGGCGCTGCGCGGCCACGCCAGCATCCAGGGCTCCACCGACATCCCGACGCTCTTCAACATCCTGCCGGGATACCTGCCGATGCCGCACGCCCACCGGCACGAAGGGCTGGACGACTACCTGGCCAAGGCGGGGGCCGACACCGGATTCTGGGGCCGCAAGCGCTCCTACGTGGTGAGCCTGCTCAAGGCGTGGTGGGGGGAGGCGGCCACCGCGGAGAACGACTTCTGCTTCGACTACATGCCGCGCGTCACCGGTGACCACGGCCACTACACGACCGTGATGGCACAGATCGACGGCACCGTGAAGGGCTACTTCGTGGTGGGGGAGAACCCGGCGGTTGGCTCCTCCGGCGGCAAGGCCCAGCGGCTCGGGCTGGCCAACCTCGAATGGCTGGTGGTGCGCGACCTGACGCTGGTGGAGACCGCCACGTTCTGGAAGGACGGCCCCGAGCTGGAGACCGGGGAGATGCGCACCGAGGACATCGCCACCGAGGTGTTCTTCCTGCCCGCGGCGAGCCACGTGGAGAAGGAGGGCACCTTCACCAACACGCAACGGCTGCTGCAGTGGCGGGAGAAGGCGCTCGACCCGCCGGGCGACTGCCGCAGCGACCTGTCGTTCTACTACCACCTCGGCAAGCGGATCAGGCAGCGGATGTCCGCCGACGAGATCGACCGGCCCGTGCGCGAGCTGACCTGGGACTACCCCGAGGAGGGCGAGCACGCCGACCCCTCGGCGGAGGCCGT
Organism: Streptosporangium album; assembly: GCF_014203795.1. Taxonomy (NCBI): domain Bacteria; kingdom Bacillati; phylum Actinomycetota; class Actinomycetes; order Streptosporangiales; family Streptosporangiaceae; genus Streptosporangium; species Streptosporangium album. The sequence continues at coordinate 356,117 of NZ_JACHJU010000006.1, forward strand.
GCTGCGCGAGATCAACGGCACCGGCCCCGGCGGGCGGGCGCTGTCGGCCTACACCGAGCTGGCGCCCGACGGCTCCACCCGGTGCGGCTGCTGGATCTACTGCGGCGTCTACGCCGACGAGGTCAACCAGGCGGCCCGGCGCCGACCGGGACGCGAGCAGAACCGGGTCGCGCTCGAATGGGGCTGGGCGTGGCCGGCCAACCGGCGCATCCTCTACAACCGGGCCTCCGCCGACCCAGAGGGCCGCCCGTGGAGCGAACGCAAGGCCTACATCTGGTGGGACGCGGAGAAGGGCGAGTGGACCGGCGACGACGTGCCGGACTTCGAGAAGAACAAGCCGCCGGACTACGCGCCGCCCGAGGGCGCGCTGGCCGAGGCGGCGATCGCCGGGACCGACCCGTTCATCATGCAGGCAGACGGCAAGGGCTGGCTGTACGCCCCCACCGGACTGGCCGACGGGCCGCTGCCGGCGCACTACGAGCCGCACGAGTCGCCGGTGCGCAACACCCTGTACGGCCAGCAGGCCAACCCCGCCCGCCGGATCTACCCGCGTCCGGAGTCCCCCTACAACCCCCCGGAGTCATCGCGCTTCCCGTACGTGCTCACCACCTACCGCCTCACCGAGCACCACACCGCGGGGAGCATGAGCCGCCCGCTGGCCTACCTGGCCGAACTCCAGCCCGAACTGTTCTGCGAGGTCTCTCCGCAGCTCGCCGCCGAGGCCGGGCTGGCCAACGGGGAGTGGGCGACGATCGTGACGAGCCGGACCGCGATCGAGGCCCGCGTCCTGGTGACCGCGCGCGTCCGCCCGCTGCGCATCGAGGGCAGGACCATCCACCAGGTCGGCCTGCCGTACCACTGGGGGTGGGGTAGCGGCGGCCTGGTCACCGGTGACGTGACCAACGACCTGACGCCCATCGTGCTCGACCCGAACGTCTACATCCAGGAGGGCAAGGCCATGACCTGTGACCTGCGGCCCGGCAGGCGCCCCCGAGGGAAGGCCCTGCTCGACCTGATGGAGGAGTACCGCCATGGCTGAGCGGATGGGGTTCTTCACCGACACCAGCGTCTGCATCGGGTGCAAGGCGTGCGAGGTCGCCTGCAAGGAGTGGAACGACGTCCCCGACGACGGCTTCGTCTTCCGGGCCACCTCCTACGACAACACCGGGAGCCTGGGGGCGAGCACCTGGCGCCATGTGGCCTTCATCGAGGAGCCCGGCAGGCCGCCGGCCGGCCGGGAGCAGGACGGCGACGGCACCTCCGAGGGCATCGAGGGCTGGCTGATGTCGTCGGATGTGTGCAAGCACTGCACGCACGCCGCGTGCCTGGACGTCTGCCCGACCGGAGCGCTGTTCCGCACCGAGTTCGGCACCGTGGTGGTCCAGGCGGACGTCTGCAACGGCTGCGGATACTGCGTGCCCGCCTGCCCCTACGGAGTGATCGACCGCAGGGAACGCGACGGCCGGGCGTTCAAATGCACGATGTGCTACGACCGGCAGCTCGGCGGGCTGGAGCCGGCCTGCGCCAAGGCCTGCCCGACCGACTCCATCCAGTTCGGGCCGCTGGACGAGTTGCACGCCCGCGCCGAGGAACGGGTGGAACGGCTGCGCTCCGAGGGCAGGCCGGAGGCCAGGCTGTACGGCGCGAGCCCCGACGACGGCGTGGGCGGCGCCGGGGCGTTCTTCCTGCTGCTGGCCGATCCCGAGGTGTACGGCCTGCCGCCCGATCCGGTGGTCACCACCCGCGACCTGCCCGCGATGTGGCAATGGGCCGGCGGGGCGGCCCTCTCCCTCGTCGGAGTCGTCGCCGTGTCCTTCCTGAGGAGGCGCTGATGGCCGCCGAGGTCCCCCGAGATCCCAGGAAGCAGGCGACGGGCCGCGCGCCCCAGCGGAGGTGGCGGCGGTGAGGCGGGAGCAGGCGATGGTGCCGGAGGCCGAGTTCCGGTCCTACTACGGGCAGCCGGTGATCAAGGCTCCGGTCTGGCATGAGCCCCACATGCCGGTCTACCTCTATCTGGGCGGCCTGTCCGGAGCGGCGTCGGTGATGGGGGCCATGGCCGGGCTCTCGGGGCACGACCGGCTCGCGCTCACCGCGAGGCTCACCGCGGCACTCGGAGCGACCGCCGGCGCGGTCTTCCTGGTCGCCGAGCTCGGCAGGCCGGAACGGTTCCTCAACATGCTGCGCGTCTTCAAGCCCACCTCGCCGATGAGCATGGGCTCATGGACCCTGGCCGCGCACAACACGCTGACGGCGGTGGCCGCCGCGTCAGCGGCCCTCGCCCCCCGGGCCGCGTCCGGGAGGACCACCCCATGGTCCGGTCGCGGTGGCACCGCGACCGGCTCAGGGAGAACCGCCACGCTTTCCCGGCTCGCCGCGGCCCTGGGACCCGCGGGTGACGCGGCGATCCTGGCCGCCGGGCTGACCACCGGCCCGCTGATGGCCACCTACACCGCGGTCCTCCTCGCCGACACCGCCGTGCCGGCCTGGCACGACGCCCACCGGGAGCTGCCGTTCCTGTTCGCCGGAAGCGCGCTGGCCAGCGCGGGAGCGGCGGGCATGCTGGCCACCCCCCGCGCGCAGGCCGGCCCGGCCCGTGCCGTCGCCGCGCTGGGAGCCGCCGTGGAGACGGCCGCCGGCATGGTGCTGGAAGGCCGGCTCGGCCTGGTCGGCGAGCCGTACCGCCAGGGCAGGGCGGGCCGTCTGATGCGCACGGCCCGGGCCCTGACGGCGGGCGGCGGCCTGCTCGCCGCGGTCGCCGGCCGCAGCCGCGCCCTCACCGCGCTGTCCGGTGTCGCCCTCACCGCGGGCTCGCTCTGCCTCCGCTTCGGCGCCCTGGAGGCAGGCAGGGCCTCGGCGGCCGACCCGAAGTACACGGTGGTGCCCCAGCGCCGGCGCCTCGAGGCGGCGGAGTCCGCCTCGGTCCCGGCGCCGCCGCCGAGCTGACCGGCCGGTCCGACCCTCCGGGAGGGGATGTCCGGGCTTTGCCCGGTTGCTGGTAGGTTCTCGCGCGGAGGCGTCTGGGCGCCTGGTGGCCCCCGCGGTCTTCAAAACCGACGAGGCCGAGGTTCTCGGCCTGGCGGGTTCGATTCCCGTCCGCCTCCGCCACCAGGGAAAACATGCGAAAACCCGGCGATATGATCTTGTAGGTTTCCCCGAAATGATCTCTTCGGGAGCCTTGTGGGGAACAAATGGGGAACAGCTCGTCATGATCTTGTCTGCGAGGCGCCTCTCCGGCTCGGGATGAGCGCCACCACCCTCTCCGCCGCGTCGTCCAGAACGGCCTGTCGAACATGCTGATACAGGTCTCGTGTGATGGTCGTTGTCGAGTGGCCCAGTTGCACTGAGACCACCTTCACGTCCAGGCCCGCCTCCAGGCCGAGCGTCGCCGCCGTATGCCGCGCCTCATGCAGTTTGATCACCGGCAGGCCCGCGGTTTTCGCGATCGACTGGAACCGCTCCGACACCCAGTCTGGCGAAGGCGGCCGACCGTCTGCGCGCGGGAAGACCAGGTCGTTGTCCTTGTAGCCGTCGCCGGCCGCGAGCCGTGCCCTTCGCTGCGTGGCACGGTGCGCCTTGAGTAACCTCACCGTTTCCGAATCGAGCGAGACCACCCGGTTGCCGGCCTTGGACTTCGGCGTGTCGATCACGGTTTGCCCGCCGAACTGCAGGATGGTCTGCTGGATGGTGGCATGGCCCGTGTTCAGGTTCATGTCGCTCCACCGAAGGCCACATGCCTCGCCGCGGCGTAGCCCGCGCAGGAGCGCGATCCGGTACAGCAGGCCGAGCGGGTAGCGCTCCGCCACCTCCAAGAACGTCCCGACCTGCTCGGGTGACCACACCCGGGCCGGGTCGCGCTGCTCCGGAGGTAGTTCCACACCGGCGCACGGGTTGAAATCAACCATGCGCCGTTTGATCCCCCAGTTGTAGGCGTTTCGCAGAGTGGCAAGGATCCGATGCTGGGTGGCGATCCCAACGAACCTCGGGGCCTTACGTAGTTCGCCTGGCAGATAGGGGGCCCGGCCCTCGTTCTTGGCCGCCACGATCTCGGCGTTCCGCTCCTCGATCGTGTCAAAGAGAGCGTCGATGTGGGCGGCCCGGAGGCGGTCGCGCGGGATTTCACCGAGCTGGGGGATGAGGTAGTGATTCAGATGCTGGCGCCAAGTGTGCTTGGTCGTTGCCTTCTTGCCGCGCCGGCTGGCAAACCAGTCCTCAAGCAATTCGGCGACGGTGCCGGCTGAGGCTGCCAGATCCACGCCGAACCGGAGCTTGCGCCGTACCTCCTCAACATCGGGGAAGGGCTCGCCATGCTTGCATTCGAAGATGAGGTCACCGATCCGGCGACGCATCGCCTCGTCGTCTCTCGCGAGCTTGATGAGGTCTTCTACGTGGCTGAACGCTTGCTCGGCGGCAGTGAGGGTGGGGAAACCGAACCGTTTAATCTGACGATTGTTCTGCTGGGAGGTGTCGAGCCGCGTGGTGAACCCGTATCCGCCGTGCCGGCGGTTTTTCAGCAGAGGGCATGCGGCGTCTAGCCGCTTCCCGGTTTCCGGATCTTTACAGCCGCAGCGTTTCGAGTAGGAGGCTTTCACGAGAGGACACCTGATTTTTTATTGGCCGGTTTCGCCGGGGAACTGGATGTACAAGTCGCGGGCGTCGGTGAGCGCAGCCTGCAGCGTTTCTTGATCTCCAAATCGGTCGCGCCAGTGGGAAAGGGTGCCGAGCACGTCGGCCGACAGGGTCAAGATCGCCGGATCGTTGTCGAGGTAGCCGGGGGTGGTGTTGCCTTCGATGCCAGCGAGTTCGCGCCACGCTTCGAGAAGCGTCTCGATCGAGGTCAGGGTTTTGATGGCCCAGGCCATTCCCCATCGGGTCGCGGGGTCGAGATCGGCTGCGTTTTCGGCGTGTGGGGGGAGACGCTCGACGAGCGCGGACGCGAACACCTCCACGTCTGTGAGCCACTCGTGGAGGATGTCGTTGAGTGAGACGTTGTCAGCAACGGTCGATGACCGTGTGTAGCCGATCACGGCGGGCGTGGGAGTGAGACGTTGTCAGCAACGGTCGATGACCGTGTGTAGCCGATCACGGCGGGCGTGGGAGTGATCAAGTAGAGAAAAGCGTGAAGCCCCTGGTAGGGGTGGGTCTTGTCGAAGGATCCACCGCACCGCACACAAGGGCTTCACGTGACCTCCAGTATCACCTACACAGCCGAGTTGGACATGCCGCGCGAGGTTGTGCTGTTTCTGGCCGGGCTGTTGCGCGCCGAGCGGGTACGGCGCCGCACCCGCGCGGGCACTCGGGCGCTGGGCGAGTTCAAGCAGGCCGTTCTGATCATCCGCTGGCTGGTGGACGGCGCTCGGATCGCCCGGCCGGCCGCCGATAACGCCATCTCGCACGCGACCTGTGATCGGTACGTCGAAGAAGGGGTCACCGTATTGAAGGCCCAGGCGCCGACGCTACAGGAGGCGCTCACGGCGGCGAAGGCCGCCGGCTACACCCGCCTGCATCTGGATGGCACGCTGATCGAAACCGACCGCTGCCGCGCCCTGGGCCCGAACGGCGCCGACCTGTGGTGGAGTGGAAAACACAAGCAGCACGGCGGCAACATTCAGGTCCTGTCCAGCCCCGGCGGCGACCCGCTGTGGACTTCTGAGGTACGGCCCGGCCGTGAACACGATCTCACCTGTGCCCGCCTGCACGGCCTCCTCGACCCGCTGGCCAAGGCCGCCGAGGACGGGCTGATCACGTTGGCCGACCTCGGCTACGTCGATGCGGGTATGGGGTTTCGCCTGCCGTACAAGAGGTCTCGGGGTGGCACACTCACCGACGATCAGATCCAGTACAACAAGGTCCACGGTGCGCTCCGAGCCCTCGCCGAACGAGCGAACGCCCAGCTCAAGATGCGGTTCAAGGCACTGCGGAACGTCAGCAAGTGCCCTTGGAAGATCGGCGGTATCGTCGCCGCGGCGCTCGTCCTCTTCCACCGGGAGCAAGCTCACAAGCAGCTGTCACCCAGCGTGAACGCCGGTTGCTGACAATGACTCACTGCACCGGTGTCCTCCTGGCGGGAGGCCTATCCCGGCGCCGACTGGTACCGCGCCGCCATCGAGCCCGCCTACATCACCCGCTCCCGGGCCTGGCTGGACCGCCACGACGCGCAGGGGGCCGCCGACCTGGCCGCCGAGGCCGACGCGGCCCGTACCGAACTGATCCGCACCGACACCAAGGCCGGAGTGGTGCTGGCGTTCGCCAGCACCACGTTCAGCGTGCTGGCCGCCCTGGTCACCCTCGCTTCCGGCCTGGCCGTCCCGTCCCGCATCGGCCTGGGAATGGCGGTGGCGCTGCTGGCGGCCGCCGCCACCGTCGCCCGGGGCGTCATCCGCCCGTCCCTGCCCCGCAAAGGCGCCGGGACCGGGTTTGTCGCCAACGCCGAACTCGGCGACGCCGAGGAGCTGCTGGACGAGCTGGCCGCCGATCCGGAGACGCGGCGGGCCAGGACGTGATCCGCCTGTCGCGGATCGCCCGTGGCAAGTCCGGCCGTCTGCGGACGGCGGTCGACCTGTTGCTCGCGGCCTTGGTCGTGGTCGTCGTCTCCCTGCCACTCGGCCTGCTGTAACGGCCGTTGCGGATGCTCGCCCGGCCGATGGCCGGGCGAGCACCCAGAGCCGACCTACCCCCTCACGAAACGACGGACCGACGCAAGTCGCCGCTACGGTCATCCCTGACCGCATCCGTCGACTATCGTCACGCCGATAACAGCAGCACGAGGAGGCCCACCATGGCAGAGCGGTATCAGGTGACCGTCGACGTCCACGTGATCCTGCAGCGCGGCGACCAGCTCCTGTTGTGCTTGCGCGAGGGCACCGGCTACCGCGACGGCTGGTACTGCCTACCCAGCGGTCATCTGGAGGCCGGCGAGACGGTGGTGGAGTGCGCCATCCGGGAGGCCCGCGAGGAGGTCGGTGTCGCCATCGACCCGGCGGTTCTACAGCCGGCCACCGTCATCCACCACTTGTCGCCGGAGGGTAATCCCCGGGTCGGGATGTTCTTCACGGCGTCGGAGTGGGACGGCGAGGTGGTGAACGCCGAGCCGCACAAATGCGGCGGGCTCGCCTGGGTTCCCGCCGAGGAGCTGCCGGACAATACGGTGCCGTACACCGTGGCGGGCGTCGAGGCGTATCTCAACGGTGTCGGAATCGGCGTGCACGGGTGGCCGGAGCTTGCCACCGCCAGATAAATGGTTATGACGACTTGAAACGGGATCTGGCCCACATTTCGTGATGGATACTGATCCGTAGCCTGGCCCCGATGGACGAGGATGCTCCGGGTGCGAAGATCATTATTTGGGCGTCCTCCTCCCTCACCTCGCCGGAGTGGAGCTCGAACGCCTCGTTGAGTCCACCGCCCTCGTACAGATCCTGGCTCGGACCAGGGCCGGGGCGATGCCGTGCCCGGACTGCGGGTTCCTGTCAGAGAAGGTGCACAGCCGATACCAGCGTCATCTGGCTGACATGGCCATGGGCGATCGCCGGATGGAGATCGTGCTGTCGGTGCGGCGTCTGATCTGCGGCAACACGGCCTGCCAACGGCGGACATTCGCCGAGCAGGTCGCGGGCCTCACCATCCGATACGGGCGGCGGACGCCGCTGCTGAGGTCGATGCTGGAGAAGATCGCGGTCGCGCTGGCCGGACGGGCTGGTGCCCGCCTCGCATGCGGGCTGCGGGCGATCGTGAGCCGGTCGACGATGTTGCGGCTGGTCATGGCATTGCCCGACCCGGTCGTGACGACGCCACGGGTGCTCGGGGTCGACGACTTCGCGTTGCGGCGCGGCCACATCTACGGAACCGTGTTGATCGACTGCGAGACCGGGGCACCGCTGGACCTGCTGCCGGGCAGGGACGCCCAGCCTCTCGCGGACTGGCTGGCCGAACATCCCGGTGTCGAGATCATCTGCCGGGACCGATCCGGCTCCTATGCCGACGGCGCCCGCACCGGGGCGCCGGACGCGGCGCAGGTCGCGGACAGGTTCCACCTTTGGCAGAACCTCGGCAAAGCCGTCGAACGTTGCGTGGCCCGGCACCGAGACTGCCTGCGCACCCCCGAACCCGAGCCCCCAGAGCAGATCCCGATCTCCCCTCCTTCGGATCCGCCGGAGGCGGAGCTCACCGGGAGGTTCGCCGAACGGGCCCGCCGCCATCACGCCCTGGTCCACGACCTGATCGAACAAGGCCACGGCATGCGTGGCATCGCTCGCCGGCTCGGGTGGAGCCGTCACACTGTCCAGCGATATGCCCGCGCCGTGACCTGGCAGGAGTTGGTCGACGGAAAATGGAAGGGCGTTCGTCCCAGCAAGCTCGACCCGTTCAAACCCCACCTCCACCAGCGCTGGGACGCCGGCTGCACCAACGCCAAACAGCTCCACCGCGAGATCACCGCGCTCGGCTTCCACGGCAGCTACTCCACCGTGCGTGACTACCTCGACGAGCATCATGCCCGTGTCGAATCTGCCCTGATCGCCGCGCCTTCACCCACCGTCCGGCAGGTCACCGGCTGGCTGACCCGACACCCCGAGAGCCTGACCGAGGACGACAAAACAGGGCTCAAGCCGATCCTGGAACACTGTCCCGAACTGCGGGCCGCCGCCGGCCACATCCGGCTCTTCGGCGAGATGCTCACCGAACTGCGCGGCCACAATCTCCAGACCTGGATCGCCGCCGTCCGCGCCGATGACCTGCCCGGTCTCACGTCCTTCGCAGGCGGCCTCGAGGCCGACCTGGACGCCGTCACCAACGGCCTGACCACGCGCTGGAACTCCGGGCCCGTCGAGGGCCGCGTCAACCACATCAAAATGATCAAACGGCAGATGTTCGGCCGTGCCGGTCTACCGCTCCTCCGTAAGCGGGTCTTGCTTACCGCCGCCAGGTAGTGAGCAGCGGACCGATCCGCGGCGGGATGATTGTGGACGTGATCCTCATCGATGCCGTCCTGGAGGCCTCCGGAACGGCGGACTTCACCGGCTGGCCTGTCGCCGAACCGGCCAGTGACCGAATCCTTGCCCTTTCTGGCCAGATGACCCCGGCCGAGGTCGGCGCCGCGATGGCGGTCATCTTCCGCTACGGCGACATCCCGACGGAACCGATCAGCGATCTCCACCATCTGCTGGACCGACACTTGGTCGAAGCCGAAGCGCTAGTTGCCCCGGGCGGGTTGCGTGTCAGGGACACGACCACCAATGCCGAGATCTTGCCAGGCTGCTGTTGCGGCCTGGAAAACTGGCGGGAGTGGCGCAATGTCCTTTACAAGAAGGACATCTGGCTCGGGCACGATCCCGGCACTGATCTCGAATACATTGTCGGAGCCGTTCGGCTCCGACAGGAGTCGTATGCCCACTCGCTGACCTCTCCCACGCAGGTGGAGATCCAGCTCGACGACTTGCCCGCCCTCCTAGCCACGGCGCACCTGCGACTGCAGGGCTTCCTGAGCCTCGTCCACAAATGGGCCAGTGAGGCCACCCCGCGGGCCGCCGACCGCCTCGTCACCGTTCTGGACGAGAACTTCGAAATCAACGGCCCTCTCGCACTCGGCTGAGAACACGACGCGTATGCCCGCTAGCAGCCGTGCCCGTCACGAAATGTGGGCCAGATCCCAGCTGAAGCCGTCCTAGCCACAGATAAATGAGCAACACGGCGCCCCTGCCCTTCGGGTGGGGCGTCTGCCCTCCCGAGCTGGCCAGCTTCCCCCAGCCTGCCTCTACTGCCGCATGTTCTTCTTGCGGGTCGGCCGCCGGGAGGGGCGGGTGCGGTACGCCAACCGCAGGTGCGTGGACAGCGACGGGCGCCCGCCGGTCGCCACGATCGACAAGAACCAGATGAACGGGGACGCCATGCTCGTCTGGGCAGACGGCCGGACGATCTACTACGGGCAAGCACGATGAGCATTGTCTTGGTATGGGTAAGCAATCAGAAGGTTCTGTGACGCTGCGTGATACGCACTGATCAGGCGTTGAGTGCGACGGGGGGCATCCAGAGGTTGCCGGTGAAGGCGCGGTGGATCGCTTCGAAGGCACTCAGCCCGTGCTTGCGGGCACTGTCGAGGTAGGAGCGGACGGTCAGCCAGTGCGCGGCGCCGTCTTCGGATTGATGGCAGCCGGAGATCTTCACCTGGGTCTTGACCGGGCGGAGCGCGCGCTCGCCCGTGTTGTTCGTGAACGGCACCCAGCCGGGGAAGTCGGCGAAGCGCAGCACGTCAGCCGCCCGGTCTCGCAGGCGTTCCAGCAGGTTGCGGGCCGGGGCCTGTTTCCGTCCCGGCGCGCGGGGATACAGCGACAGCCCGACCGCGATCCCGTGGTGGAAGGATTCGAGGTAGATCCGCGACCGCTCGGGCGGGATCTCGGTCAACCCACTCTCACGGGCCTTGACGGCCTGCTTGTTCAACTCGGCCAGCGCCCAGCGGATCTGTACCGGCCACCGCTGGCCGGGATGGTCCTCTGCCGCGGCGGTCAGCTCTCTGACCAGGTGGGCACCGCACAGTTGATGCCTGGCGTGCGGGTAGCCGTTGTAGAGCGACAGCGAGTCGTGCACCAGCACCCCGCGGAACTCGGGCAGAATGCCGAGGGAGTTGGCACCCTGGCGGGAGCGTTCGCCCAGACCGAGCAGGGTCAAGGTGTTCGTGCAGGCCACGTGCAGCCAGCGCCGCCCGGCCCCGATCCGGAAGCTGTCAAACTGATTGAGACATCAGGCTACTTGCGGTGTTTGTACTGAGGTCTCGGTCTGGAGGGTCGTGGATGGCTTGTTGATCCACACTCGGGTGGGCAGCGGCGGCGGGCAGGGCCGACGACCGCGGAACCGCTCGGGGTGGGCCAGGAAGGCCGCGTTCAAGGTGGCGACCCGTTTGGCGTGGATCTCGGCCGCGGAGCCGTCGTGCACGGACGCCGGGGTGTGCATTCCGATACCGGAATGGCGGTGTTCGTTATTGTAATATCGGAAGAACTGGCCGCAAAAGACGTTGGCATCTTCGATGGACCCGAACGTTCCAGGAAACGCGGGACAATATTTGAGCGTCTTGAACTGCGCTTCCGAGTACGGGTTGTCGTTGGACACGCGCGGCCGTGAATGGGACTGATCGATCCCCAGCAACGCGAGCAGGCCGGAGACGGTATTCGACGTCATCGACGTGCCGCGGTCGGCGTGAATCGCGCCCGGGGCAATCCCACCATTGGCCTCAATGGCGTGCTCGATGAACTCTCTGGCAAGGGTTCCTGTTTCCGTCGGCCAGATCTCCCACCAGACGGTTTTACGGGAGAAGATATCGATGATGACGTACAGGAGATAGTAGACGCCGCGCGAAGGTCCTTTCAGTTTCGTGATATCCCAGGACCACACCTGGTTCGGCCCGTCGGCTTCCAGTTCGGGTTTCTTCTTCGCCGGATGGACGGCCTGGGCGCGGCGCTCGCCGGAGGAGCCGCGTTCGCGAAGGAGCCGGTACATGGTGGCCTGCGAGCACAGGTAGGTGCCCTCATCCAGCAGGATCGCCCACACCTGGCCCGGGGACCGGTCGACGAACCGGGGCGAGTCCAGCACCGCCAGCACGTGCGCGCGTTCTTCCTGCGACAACTCGGCCGGATGATGAAACGGCGTGCGCTCACGCGCCACGCGCGGCCGGGGATGGCGTTTCCGATACACGCCGGCGCGGGATCTCCCGAGGATCCGGCACGCGTGCTGCGTGCCGACGGCGGCTTCCAGGCCGGGGAAATACTCATCGAGGGCCTGGTTCAGCTCTCGTCGGAGTCCGCGCTGCTTGAGATGTTCTCCAGCAGCGCGAATGCTTTTCCCGCGATGTCCAGCGCTGTCCTGGTCTTTCCGAGTTCACCGGCGAGTTTGTCGTTTCGCGCCGCGAGTTTGGCCGCGTCCGCCTTGAGCTTCTTGTTCTCGGCCCGCAGCCGGGCCAACTCCTCCGATTCGGCGTCCTTCTTCGGTTTACCGGTCGACGCGGCCAGGGTTCCGTTGTCTTGCTGCTTGCGCCAGTGCTCGATATGCGAGTGGTACAGCTTCTCGGTGCGCAGCAGGGCACCGCGTTCGGGGCTGCCCTCGGGCAGCGCGTCGTAGGCCGCGAGGATCCGCGTCTTGTAGGCCGCGGTGAACGTCCGGCGCACCGGCCGGCTCGGCCGCTTATCGGTCACGTGACCATTTTGCCCCGTCATGGCGGTCTGATCAGCGAAGGTCATTGTCACTGTCTTGGTGGTCCCGTCTCGCCCTGCTTCACATCAAAATGACTCATACGTCTATGTCTCACAGCAGTCTGACAGAGAGGGATCCGGGTGGTGGTCTCATCGACATGCAGCACGTGCGCCAGCGTCAGGAGCGCGCGGATCACCTTGATGCCGTCGGCGACCAGGGTGGCGGCCTCGGCCAGGATCGACGACACCCAGCCCGGCGAGACCCGGGCTCCGGTGACGTCAGCGATCAACTGGGCGCAGCGTTCCACCGGCACGTGCTGGAACACCAGCAGATAGGCGGCCAGTGCTCGCAGATTCGGCCCGTACGACGATGGCGCGCCTGCCACCGTCTCGGGCATGTCCGCGCTGGTGAGGCGGCCGCACCCGCCGCATCGGCACCGATGCGCGCGGTGCTCGGTCACCGTGACGGTGGCCAGGGGAATGTCGCGGACCTGGCGGCGCGAATAGCCCACGCTGTCGGTGGCCGACAGCTCCTTCCCGCATCCGCCACAGGCGGCCGGGACGTGGTCTTCGACCTCGTCGGGGGTATCGACCATGGCCAGGCCGCTTCCCGGTGCTCCGGGCTGGCGGCCCCGTTTGCGCCCGCTCTTGGCCGTCGGCTTTTTGTCCGGCCGGACGAAGGTGTCACTGGACGGCGGCAGCGAGGAGTTCCCCGAGTTGCGGCCCTGCCTGCGTTCCAGCTCGGCGACCCGCGCGGTCAGCCGCTCAACCGTCGCTTCCAGCTGCGCGATCGTCTCCCGCTGAGCCTCGATCGTGGCCATCTGCCGGACCACCAACGCGGCCAGCTCGTCATACGACGGGCGGCGATCCGGGGTCTTCGGCACCCAAAGATCATCCCACCGCGCGGGCGGTGCTCACACCATGATCGCGAACCTCTGAATGCCTACACAAAAGATGCGATTAATCGGCCAAGAATACTAAAATCCTGAGCCGATTAATCATTTTATTAACGCAGATCCACCCAGAAGGTGTCTCCTCTGAGCCTGAATCCACCGAGCGTCTTTGAATGATCGTTTCTAAGTTCGATTCCTCCATGAGGGCCGTTTCTCTCGGTGTTCGGCAGGTGGAGTCCTGTTTTCGGGCGTGATGGGGCCGCCGCTGGCGGGTTCTGCGGCTTGTCCGGGTCATGCGGTTCGGGGCGGTCGGTGGCGGTGTCGCCGGTGGCTGGGTAGGCCGTCAAGGTGCTGGCGGGGTGGTGCCTGTGAGATGGGATATCAAGCGGCTCGGGCGAGCGGTGGCGAGCGAAGCGCGTCGAAGAGGTTCATCCAGGCGGGCTGCCAGGGCCAGTGGCCGGGCAGGTGGAGGGTGATATGGCCGCGCCCGTGCCGGGCGAGGCGGGCGGGTACGGCGATGAGGTGGCGGCGCAGAGTGGCTCCACGTGCTCGTGCGCAGCGGGCTCCGGACAGGCAACCGGCGGCGCGGAGCAGGTTGTGGCTGATCGTGGCCAGTGCCAGCCAGGCGGCGTTGGCCGCGAAATTACCGGAGGGCAGGTGAGCCAGCGGCCCGGAGATCAGATCGGCGAAGATCTGCTCGATGATCGCGTGATCACGATGCTGTCCTTCGGCCTGGATCAGCTCATACGGAGTGTCGGTGAACACGGCGTGGTAGCGATAGCACGGGTGGTGGCCGGGGTCGGTCTGCTCACCCAGTCGTTTGACCCGGCGCACGATCAGGCGGGCGGTTACGGCCTGCCCCTTCTTGGAGGTGAACGCGGTGTAGCGGGTCTCGGCGACCTCGGCATCGGAGATCCACTGCCCGGATTCCTCGTCCAAGATGGCGTTGGGGTAGCTGATCGGGGTCCAGGCGCCCTGGGGGATCGCGGCGATCGCCGCCTTGATTTTGGGGTCCATCTTCGCGGTGAAGGAGAACCGGACATCGGCTCGCCGGCAGGCGCCGATGACCTTGGCGCTGTAGTAGGCCGCATCGCCTCGGCAGAGCAGGATGCCGGTGGCTCCGGCCTCCCGGGCCGTATTGATCGACTCGGTCACGAAGGTGTCTGCGCCGCGGGCGGAGTTGGCGGTGCCGCCGCGCAACCGACTGGCGGTGATGACCGGGGCGGCCAGTGGGGTGGACAGGGCCGAGGCGAGCACGTTGAGACCGCGGACCCGCAGGCTCTTGCCTTGAATCTTGGTGTGCCCGAACCCGGCGCCCTGTTTGGTCGGCCCGTAAATCCGTTTTTGCATCGAGTCCAGATCGAGGAACGCCAGCACGTCCACGCCGGGCAGCAGCGGTGTGTGCGCGGCCAGACGGGCCAGCAGGCGGCGGCCGACCTTCCCGATCTGCCGCACGTTGCCCCACGTCAGACAGCGCAGAAACGACCCGAGCGTGGAGGGGGCGCGGATCCCGGCAAACAACTTATCCATCCCGCCGTGGCGCAGCACGTCCAGATCATCGATGCTGTCGGCCCCGGCGATCATCCCGGCCACGATCGAGCCGATTTTCAGCGGGGCATTCACCCCGAGTCGGTCGGCGATGGTCACGTGCTCCTGAGCCAGACCGGCCAGGTCACAGCGCTCGGCCAGGCGCATCACCGGCAGCAGGCCTGCGTAGGCGACCGTGTGCTGGTCATCGAAGATCGCATGGGTGTGGGCGGGAGCGTGAGACAATCGCACTTACGACGTGCCCTCTTGATTCGGCGGCTGGAAGCGTAGAGAACTCCCATCCTGCCAGGTCAGAGGGCATCGTCATGTCTACGGTCCAGCCCTCACCTGATAACGCTCGGTGGATTCAGGCTGAGTCTCGACAACTCCAGGTTAGGACCAGGGCCTCTTTCGTGCGAGAGTTGGCTGCTCAAAAAGCCGCTGGGTTCTTCTGGTCTTTTGAGAGACGCGGAAGAGGAATATCCCTTAACGGCTAGATATTCACAAGGCGGAATCGTAATGGCCACGCTGTATCGCTTCTTCGACCAGGACGGGACGCTCCTCTACGTCGGGATCACCGAGTCGCCGCTCGTGCGGTTGGATGGGCATGCGGCCACCCAGCCTTGGTGGGGCGAGGTCCGGTCGGCCACTTATGAGCATTTTTCGAGCCGGGCGGAAGCGCGTGAGGCGGAGCTCAACGCCATCCGGTCCGAGCATCCCGCGTTCAACGTCGCCGACAACGGCGATCCGCGGCTTTCTGAGCGGCTCGCCGCGTGGGACGCGCGGATGCAGCGACGGGCGATAGCCGCTGGGCATGCGTTTCACGGGGGGCCGGATCACCGTCAGCCGCCGTACGACGTGCCGTGCCCGACGCCGACGTGCGGGGCGCTGGAGTTCGAGCCGTGCCATACGGCAGTGGGCCGGGTGAAGGAGGAGGCGCATTCGGTGCGGGACCGTGACTCGTGGAAGGCTCGGCATTGCCGGACGTGCGGAGCGCCGCCTCGGGCAGGGAAAGACATGCTTCCTGGGCCACGGCGCCAGCTTCGTCCGTGAGGGGGTGGGGGGTTGCCGTTGTGGTTGGTTGTCCCGGTGGGGAACACAGGGGGAACAGCAGGCCTGAATACGGCCATCGATCGCCGTCGATAGCCAACGAAGTATTTCCACTCTGACTTGCGGAACCGCATGTGGCCAATCACAGTCAACGGTAGCCAGTTGGCCTGGAAGCGGTCTTCAAAACCGACGAGGCCGAGGTTCTCGGCCTGACGGGTTCGATTCCCGTCCGCCTCCGCTCTGTTTCCGTACCCGTGGACCCATGGGGCGCGCTCCGCGCGCCGGCGGGTCCGTGTCCGGCCGTGTCCTCGCCCTGGCAGAGCCCCCCGCCGACGGGCCCCGGGAGCCCTAGCGGAAGCAGATCCTCCCAGCGCACCTCGCGCCCGATCGCCTCGCCGATGATCCTGACCTGCTCGGTATGGGTGATCGACTCGGGGCCTGTGATCACATACTTGGCTCCGTCGTGTCCAGAGGAGCGCGGCCAGGGCGCGCCACTATCCCGAGGGTTCCGGCGGCGGGCCGAAGGTCCAGTCCGTGCTCTGGGGGTCGACGGTCACGGTGACGCGCTGGCCGACGTCGAGATTACGGTAGAGCGGGCCGGGCAGCCGCCCCGGTGAGGTTTTCGGCCCGGCGGGTTCTATTCCGGCCCGCCTCCGTTCTATTTTCGTACCTATGGACTCACGGAGGCGTGTTCCGCGCACCGACCTGGTGCTCGCCGACCCGCGGCTGGTCGCGACGGCGGGGAGGCTGGGGCGGGCGATCGTCAAGGACGCCGTGGCGCAGGCCCAGCGGCGGGCGCGGCAGGGCGAGATCGGTCCCGAGGAGGTCGCGGACGCGGCGGTGGCGGCGCTTCCGCCGTACGCCACGAGCATGCGGCCGGTGATCAACATGACCGGGGTGCTGCTCCACACCAACCTCGGCCGCGCGCCCCTGTCCTCGGCGGCGATCGCCTCGGCGGCGGCCGCCGCCGGCTCCGCGGACGTGGAGTTCGACCTGGCCACCGGGGCCCGTGCCCGTCGCGGCAGGGGCGCGCTGGAGGCGCTCGCGCGGGCCGTGCCCGCCGCCGAGGACGTGCACCTGGTCAACAACAACGCCGCCGCGCTCGTGCTGGTGGCCACCGTGTTCGCCGCCGGACGGGAGATCGTTATCAGCCGGGGCGAACTGGTGGAGATCGGGGACGGGTTCCGCATCCCCGACCTGCTGATCTCCACCGGCGCGAGGCTGCGTGAGGTGGGCACCACCAACCGCACCTCCTACGCGGACTACGCGGCTGCCGTGGGACCCGAGACCGGGCTCGTGCTCAAGGTGCATCCGTCGAACTTCCGGGTCGAGGGCTTCACCGGTTCGGTCGAGGTCGCGGCGCTCGCGGGGTTGGGCGTGCCGATCGTGGTCGACATCGGTTCCGGCCTGCTCGCGCGCGAACCGCTGCTGCCCGAGGAGCCCGATGCGGCGGGTGTGCTCAAGGCGGGGGCCGACCTGGTCACCGCCAGTGGAGACAAGCTGCTCGGCGGGCCGCAGGCCGGCCTGCTGCTCGGCCGGCGGGACCTGGTCGAACGGTGCAGGCGGCACCCGCTCGCCCGTGCCCTGCGGGTGGACAAGCTGACCCTGGCCGCGCTGGAGGCCACCCTGCGCGGACCCGCCACCCCCCTCCATGAGGCACTGCGCGCCGATCCGGCGGCGCTGGGCGAACGCGCGGGAATGCTCGCCGACAAGCTGGCCGGAGCCGGAATCGACGCGAGAGCCGTATCGAGCGAGGCCACCGTGGGCGGTGGGGGAGCGCCCGGTGTGACGCTGCCCAGCGCGGCGGTGAGCCTGCCCGAGCGGTTCACCGTGCCGCTGCGGACCGGCGCGATTCCGGTCGTCGGCCGGGTGGAGGGCGGCCGGCTCCTACTCGACCTGCGGACCCTCCCCGTGGACCGGGACGACGACGTGATGCGCGCGGTTCTGGAGGCGGACGGCTGATGCACGTCGTCGCGACGGCGGGACACGTCGACCACGGCAAGTCCACCCTGGTCAGGGCGCTCACCGGGATGGAGCCCGACCGGCTGGAGGAGGAGCGGAGGCGGGGCCTGACGATCGAGCTCGGGTACGTCTGGGCGACGCTGCCCTCGGGCGAGCGGCTGGCCTTCGTCGACGTGCCCGGACACGAGCGGTTCCTCGGCACGATGCTGGCGGGGGTCGGTTCGGCGCCCGCCGTCATGTTCGTGGTGGCGGCCGACGAGGGCTGGATGCCGCAGTCGCAGGAGCATCTGGTCGCGCTGCAGGCCCTCGGCGTACGGCATGGCCTGCTCGCGGTGACCCGGGCCGACCTGGCCGATCCGGCGCCGGCGATCGGGCAGGCACGGGCCCGGATGGCCGCGGCCGGCCTCGGCGAAGTCGAGACGCTGGCGGTGAGCGGCCGTACGGGGCAGGGGCTCGGCGAGCTGAGGGAGGCGTTGGACCGGCTGGTGGCCGCGCTGCCGGTGCCCGACCCGGAGGCGCCGGTCCGGCTCTGGGTGGACCGGGCGTTCAGCGTGCGGGGCAGCGGCATGGTGGTGACCGGGACGCTGCCCGAGGGGACGATCGCGGTCGGAGACGGACTGGCGCTCCCCGGCGGTCCGGTCCGGGTCCGGGGACTGGAGAGCCTGAAGGAACCCCGGACCTCTGTGACCGGTGTGGCACGTGTGGCGGTCAACCTGCGCGGGCAGGGCGTCCCCGAACGCGGCCAGGCGCTGGTCACGCCGGGGGCGTGGACCTTCACCGACCAACTCGACGTGCGGCTCTCCCCGGTCGGAGCCGCCGGGGACCCCGGGGCGATCGGCGTCGATCCCCGGGCGCGGGAGAAGACCGGCCGGGCGCATGAGCCGGGAGAGCGGGATCAGGGTGACCTGCCGCGCCGGCTGACCGCCCACATCGGGTCGGCGGCGGTGGTGTGCGAGGTGCGGCCACTCGGCGGGCGGATCGTACGGCTCCACCTGGCCAGGCCGCTCCCGCTGCACCTGGGCGACGTGCTGCTGCTCCGCGATCCCGGCCGGGACCGCGCCGAGGTGCGGGTCCTCGCCGGGGTGGACGTGCTCGACCTGCGTCCTCCGGCGTTGCGCCGCCGGGGGGCGGCGCGGGAACGTGCGGCCCAACTCGCCCAGGCCCGGCCGGACGCGGCCTCGCTGCTCCGCGCCCACCCCCTGCTCCGCGCCGGTGACCTGCTGGCCATGGGGTGCGGCCCGGAGGGAGAGCCGGTGTGCGGTGACTGGCACGCCGATCCGCCCTACTGGTCGAGCCTGGGAGAGCGCCTTCCCCAGGTGGTACGGCGGTACGCCGCCGATCATCCGCTGGAGCCGGGCATGCCGGTGGAGGCGGCCCGCCGCGAGCTGGGCCTGCCCGACCGGCGGCTGGTCGCCGCACTCGTACGACGCCCGCTCACCGTCGCCGACGGGCGGATCGTGAGCGGCTCTTCGGGCCTGCCCGCTCCGGTGGCCCGGGCACTCGAGCGGCTCGGCGCGGAGCTGTCCGCCCATCCCTTCCGCGCGCCGGAGGCCGGGCGGCTCACCGAGCTGGGGCTGGGGCCCCGGGAGTTGGCGGCGGCCGTACGGACGGGGGCGCTGCTGCGCGTGGCCGAGGGAATCGTGCTGCTGCCCGGCGCGGACGTCCGGGCCGCGGCGTCGCTCGCCCGGCTGCCGCAGCCGTTCACCGTCAGCCAGGCCAGACAGGCCCTGGACACCAGCCGCAGGGTCGCGGTGCCGCTGCTGGAGCACCTCGACCGTAAGGGGCTCACCGAACGGATCGACGAGGCCCACCGGCGATGCCGGGTGCCGTCACCCGGCCGGGGCGCGCCGTAGGCCACCTGCGACCGGTGGGCGGACGGACGGAGGAGCCTGTCCGGTTACTGGATTAGTCGATGGGTATGTACTTTGACCTGGGGAGAACCGTCGCCGCCGCCGAGTGCGGCGGCAGACCGCCCGCCGGGAGGATCGCTCGCGGAAGCCGCAGGGGCGGTGCCGCTCATCACCTCCGGTCCCGGTCCGGCCGTCGCCGCTCTCCACGGGGAGATGGCCACTCCGCCGGTGTTTCCGGCGAGGAGGGAAAGCGTCATGCCGGATAACAAGGGCGTCACCTACCAGGGGCCGGGCAAAGTGGAGGTCGAGACCATCGCCTACCCCGAGTTCGAGCTCAAGGACGGACCCGGGGTCAACCCGGCCAACGTGGGGCGCAAGGTCCGGCACGGCGCGATCGTCAAGGCCATCGCGACGAACATCTGCGGCAGCGACCAGCACATGGTCCGCGGCCGTACCACCGCGCCTCCGGGGCTCATCCTCGGCCACGAGATCACCGGTGAGGTCGTCGAGGTCGGCCCGGACGTGGAGTTCATCAAGGTGGGCGACCTCGTCTCGGTCCCCTTCAACATCGCCTGCGGCCGCTGCCGCAACTGCAAGGAGGGCAAGACCGGCGTCTGCGAGAACGTCAACCCCGACCGGCCCGGTTCGGCCTACGGGTACGTCGACATGGGCGGCTGGCCCGGCGGGCAGGCCAAGTACGTGCTCGTCCCCTACGCCGACTGGAATCTACTGAAATTTCCGGACAAGGAGCAGGCGATGGAGAAGATCCTCGACCTGGCCATGCTCACGGACATCTTCCCGACCGGTTTCCACGGCTGTGTCACCGCAGGGGTGGGACCGGGATCGACCGTCTACATCGCGGGGGCCGGCCCGGTCGGGCTCGCCGCCGGGGTCTCGGCGTTCCTGCTCGGGGCCGCCGTGGTCATCATCGGCGACCTGAACAAGGACCGCCTCGCCCAGGCCCGCAGCTTCGGCTGCGAGACCGTCGACGTCTCCCAGGGCGAACCGAAGGACCAGATCGAGCAGATCCTCGGCGTACCCGAGGTGGACTGCGGCGTCGACGCCGTCGGATTCGAGGCCCGCGGCCACGGCGCCCAGTCGGACACCGAACAGCCCGCCACCGTGCTCAACTCGCTCATGGAGATCACCCGCGCCGGCGGCGCGCTCGGCATCCCGGGACTGTACGTGACCGGCGACCCCGGAGCCTCCGACGAGGCGGCCAAGCACGGCTCCCTGTCCATCCGCCTCGGCCTCGGCTGGGCCAAGTCGCTCTCCTTCGCCACCGGGCAGTGCCCCGTCATGCGGTACAACCGCCAGCTGATGATGGCGATCCTGAACGACCGGGTGCAGATCGCCAAGGCGGTCAACGCCATGCCGATCCCGCTGGACCAGGCACCCCAGGGATACGCGGACTTCGACAAGGGCGCCGCGTGCAAATACGTGCTGGACCCGCACGGCATGCTGGCCGCCTCCACCTGACGGGACGCCCTTCCGGCGGAGGGGCCCGCCGCGTGCTCCCCGCCGGGGGAGCACGCGACGAGCCTCCGGGCCGGCCGCCCTACCTCACCAGCTTGTCCAGGCGGATCGGCAGGTCGCGGATGCGCACGCCGGTGGCGTGGTGCACCGCGTTGGCGACCGCCGCCGCGGTGCCGACGATCCCGATCTCCCCGATGCCCTTGGACCCCATCGGGTTGAGGTGCGGATCCTCCTCCTCGACCCAGAACGCCTCGATGTCGGGCACGTCCGCGCAGGTGGCGATGTGATATTGGGCGAAGTCGTGGTTGAGGTAGTCGCCGAACTCGCGGTCCATGACGCTCTCCTCCAGCAGGGCCATCGACAAGCCCATGGTCATGCCGCCGATGAACTGCGAGCGTGCGGTCTTCGGGTTGACGATCCGGCCCGCGGCGAACACCCCGAGCAGCCGCAGCATCCGCGTCTCTCCGGTGTCGGTGTCCACGCCCACCTCGGCGAACTGCGCACCGAAGGCGTGGCGCGCGAACCGCTGCCGCCCCTTGATCTCCTCTGTCGTGTCGGCGCTCGCCTCGACGCCGCCGGCGGGCAGGTCGCCGCCCCGCCGGTCGAGCTCGTCCACCAGCGCCTCGCAGGCCCGCACCACGGCCGTGCCCCACGAGGCCGTCCCCATCGACCCGCCGGCCAGTGAGGCGGTGGGCAGCGAGCTGTCGCCGATCTCCACCTGGACCCGGTCCGCCGAGGTGCGCAGCGCGTCGGCGGCGATCTGGGTCAGCACCGTCCGCGCGCCGGTGCCGATGTCGGAGGCCGCGATCCGTACGGTGAACCGGCCGTCCTGCTCGGCCCGGGCGCTCGCCTGCGACGGACTCCGGTAGGCCGGATAGGTGGACGACGCCACCCCGGTTCCGACCAGCCACCTGCCCCGGCGCCGGACTCCCGGCGTGGGGTCGCGGTCGGTCCACCCGAACCGCCGTACGCCGTCGCGCAGGCAGGCCACCAGGTTGCGGGAGCTGAACGGCAGCCCGCTCTCGGGGTCGGCGTCCGGTTCGTTGCGGATCCGCAGCTCGACCGGGTCGAGCTCGCAGGCGATCGCCAGCTCGTCCATCGCCGATTCCAGTGCGAACATCCCCGGGGTCTCGCCGGGCGCGCGCATCCAGGACGGGGTGGGGACGTCGAGCCGGACCAGCCGGTGAGTGGTGCGCCGGTCGGGCGCGGCGTACATCATCCGGGTGGGCGTGGTGGTCTGCTCGGCGAACTCCCGGAGCGTGGAGCTCTGCTCGAACGCCTCGTGCACGATCGCGCGCAGCCGCCCGTCGGCGTCCGCGCCGAGCCGTACCCGCTGGATCGTCGGGGTGCGGTAGCCGGTCACCGCGAACATCTGCTGCCGGGTCACCGCGAGCTTGACCGGGCGGCCGGTCTGCTTGGCGGCGAGCGCCGCGAGGATCACGTGCGGGTGTGGAGTCCCCTTGGACCCGAACCCCCCGCCCACGTGCGGGGAGATCACCCGTACGTTCGCGGGAGGCATGCCGAACAGGGACGCGACGGTGTCACGGACCACGGAGGACCCCTGATTGGAGTCGTGGAGCGTCAGCCCGTCACCGTCCCATTCGGCGACCGTCGCGTGCGGCTCCATCGGGTTCTGGTGCTCGGCCGGCGTGGTGTAGGTGGCGTCCACCACGACCGGAGCGCCTGCGAGGGCGGCGTCCGGATCACCCTGCTCGACGTCGGCGGGGAAGTTTGGATTAACCCGATTCGGCCGGTACATACCTGGATGATCGGCGCGCAGCTCGACGTCGTGCTGCTCGGTGGCGTACTCCACTTTCATCGTCCTGGCCGCCTCCCTGGCGTCCTGGAGCGTCTCCGCCACCACGAGCGCGACGTACTGGCCCCGGTAGGAGACCCGGGGGGACTGCAGCACGGACAGCTCGGGATTGTCGGCGGGGGCCAGTTTGGGGGCGTTGGCGTACCAGATGGCGGCGATCACGCCGGGGCACTTGAGGACGGCGTCGACGTCGACGGTGCGGACCTCGCCCCGGGCGATGGTGGCCTGTACCGGCACCGCGTAGGCCACGTCGCGCGGGGAGTGCTCGAAGGCGTACCGGGCGTGGCCGGTGACCTTGTCAGGGCTCTCGACCCGGTCCAGTGCCGAGCCGACGGACGACGGAACCGTGGTGGTCATGGCGTCTCCACGAGGTCGGTGAGGGTACGGATCAGCACGTTGCGGGCGAGTGGCACCTTGAACCCGTTCTCCGGCAGCGGGCGGGCCTGGGCCAGTTCCGCGTCCGCGGCCCGGGCGAACTCGGCCGCGGTGGCGGGAGCCCCGCGCAGCGCCTCCTCGGCGAGCTCCGCCCGCCAGGGCACGTGCGCGATCCCGCCGAGCGCGATCCGGCAGTCCCGGACCACGCCGTCGGACATGTCCAGCGCGACCGCCACCGACACCACCGCGAAGGCGAAGGAGGCCCGGTCGCGCACCTTGCGGTACTTCGATCGGGTCGTGAACGGCAGCGCCGGCAGTTCCACCGCGGTGATCAGGTCACCCGGTTCCAGGACGGTGTCGCGGTCCGGCTCGTCGCCGGGCAGCCGGTGCAGCCCGGGCATCGGCACCTGCCGTGCCCCGTTCCGCCCCTCCACGTGCACGGTCGCGCCGAGCGCGGCCAGCGCCACGGCCATGTCGGAGGGGTGGGTGGCCACACAGGCGGTGGAGTGGCCGATGATCGCCAGGTTGCGGTGGTCGCCCTCGACAGCCGGGCAGCCCGAACCGGGCTGCCGCTTGTTGCACGGCTTGGAGACGTCCTGGAAGTAGGAGCAGCGGGTGCGCTGCAGCAGGTTGCCGCCGACCGTGGCCATGTTGCGGATCTGGCCCGACGCGCCCGACAGCACCGCCTCGGCCAGCATCGGATACCGGCGCCGCACGGTCGGATGGGCCGCCAGGTCGCTGTTCCGCACGCCCGCGCCGATCAGCAGGCCGCCGCCCGCGGTGTCCTCGATCGTTCCGGAGGCGACCCGGGTGACGTCCACCAGGGCGTCGGGTGAGACGACGCCCAGCCGCATCAGGTCGACCAGGTTCGTGCCACCGCCCAGGTACATGGCGTCGGGCCGCTCGCCCAGCGCGGCCACCGCCGCCTGTGCGTCCGTGACCCGCTGGTAGGCGAAGGGTCTCACGGTGCCACCTCCGCGATCGCCGCGACGATGTTGACGTAGGCTCCGCAGCGGCACAGGTTGCCGTTCATCCGCTCGCGGATCTCCCTTCCGTCGAGGCGTGGGGAGGTGCTCACGTCCTCGGTGACCACGCTCGGCCATCCCGCGGCCGCCTCGGCCAGCATCCCGGCCGCCGAGCAGAGCTGTCCCGGCGTGCAGTAGCCGCATTGGAAGGCGTCGTTCTCGACGAACGCGGTCTGCAGCGGATGCGGGGTGTCGCCGTCGGCGAGCCCCTCCACCGTGGTGATCTCCTCCTCTCCGAGGGTCACCGTCAGCGTCAGGCAGGACTTCACCCGCCGCCCGTTCACCAGCACCGTGCAGGCCCCGCACTGCCCGTGGTCGCAGCCCTTCTTCGCGCCGATCAGGTCAAGCCGTTCGCGCAGGGTGTCAAGGAGCGTCTCCCTCGTGTCCACGGTGATCGGGTACTCGGTCCGGTTGACCGACAGCCGGATGTCCGCGGTGATCGGGGTTGAGGCATCCCGTCGTGTCGTATCGGCTCCGTCGTTCATGGCGCTTCCCTACCCGGTTGTCTGTCATGCATTTCCCCGCGTACGCCAACAGACATTTGACTTCTGTTGAACGTCCGCGAAGGCCCGGTTTGAGGTCTACGTGGAAGGGCACGAGGAGATGCCGTGATCGGGGAGGTCTGTCCAGGAACGGGACGGACCCTCAGGGGGCCGAGGGCTGGGGGGCCACCGGTCCGACACGCGCCGGTCCGACACGCGCCGGTCCGACACGCGCCGGCCCGACACGCGCCGGGCCGATCGCGGTGGGATCGTCGACGAGCTGGTTGATCACAACGTTGGCGGCGCCCAGTGACGCGGCGCCGAATCCGAGGTCGGAGGCGACGAAGCGGCACCGGGCGGCGGGACCGGCGATGATCAGATTTTCCAGCTCCGCCTGGGCGAAAGGGAGGAGCCACTCGGCCAGCGTGGCGAAGTAGCCGCCGACGACGATGACCCGGGGGTTGAAGAGGTTGACCAGGATCGAACCGCCCAGCCCGAGCCAGCGGCCGACCTCGGCCACCGCGCCGAGCATCAGCGGGTCACCTCCGGCCAGTCCCCGGGCGATCTCCGCCACCCTCTCCTCGGGATCGGGCACCGGGGCGGTCCCCAGCCCGTAGGCCTGGTCCGGGGTCGCCATGCGCACCAGCGCGGCGAGCCCGACCTTCGTCTCCCAGCAGCCGTTGCGCCCGCACCCGCACCGGAGCCCTCCTGGGTCGACGGGCATGTGGCCGACCTCGCCGGAGAAACCGTCCGCGCCGCGCAGCAGGCGGCCGTCGACGATGATGCCGCCGCCCACGCCGACCTCGCCCGTCAGATAGACCATGTCGGATGTCCCCGCGGCGACGCCCGAGGTGTATTCGGCCAGCGCGGCGAGGTTGGCGTCGTTGTCCACCGTCACCGGGACATGCACGTCGCCGAGCGCGACGGACAGCCGGGAGGCGAGCGCGACGTCACGCCAGCCGAGGTTCGGCGCGAGCGCGACCACGCCGTGGCCCACGTCCACCAGGCCGGGGACGGCCACGCCGATGCCGGCCATCCCGATGCCGGACGGCCCGCCGCCCGGCGTTCCGGTGGCGGACCGCCCGGCCCCGGCACGGGTGAGCTCGTCGATGGCCTGCCGGGCCACCCGGCCGAGTTCGCGCAGCGAGTGGTTGGGGCCGCTGCCCATCGCGTCGAAGCCGACGCGACGCTCCACCAGGACGCGCCCGCTCAGGTCGGTGCCGTGGACCGCGACGTAGTCCACATTGATCTCCAGGCCGAGGATCCCGACATGGGCGCCGTCGAGTGCCACCGCCCGCCGGGGGCGGCCGACCGCGCCCGCGTGCTCGATGCCGACCTCACGGACCAGCCGCCGGTCGAGGAGTTCCGCCATCAGGTTGGACACGGTGGCCCGGTGCAGGCCCGTCGCCTCCGCGATGTCGGCGCGCGAGCTGGAGCCGTGGTCACGCAGGTGGCGCAGCACGAGCGACAGGTTCGTCCGGCGCAGCGAGGCGTGACCCGCCGGTTGGGCACCGCTCCCCGCCAGGCGGGTGAAGTGCTGCCCCTGCGTCATGCGGTCACCGGCCTTTATATGTCTTCAAGAGCAATTAATCGATTTCTAACACCGGCAGAGTAGGCCGTACAGCTTGCCCTGATAACGACTTCGCACCTGTCGCTCCTGCCCCACAGGGGGCGACACGCCTACATGTTGCCGAAACGTTACGGCGTGTGGAACGTTTCGACGCTTGCGCCGTACTGGATGGCGTCTTTTAATGCGGCAAGCTGCGTAAATTCCAGCGCAAAATATGAAATTTGATAGATGGGCGATGGAATTTCATTGAAAGGAGTGGCTGGAGCGCAGCCGTCGCGGTGGTGAGGAGTCTCGTCCACCGGAAGACCACGCCGACACGAGGAGTGATTCACCCATGCGGAACTGGCGAAGCGCGGCGGCCGTCACCGCCCTGCTCCTGACTGCGGGCTTGACAACCCCCGGAGCGCCGGCGGCTCTGGCCGCCGGAGCGGTCGTCGCGGAGGAGCACACCGCCTCGGACGTCCACCTGTTCTACTACCCCTGGTACGGCAGCCCGGCCGTGTCCGGCGGCTACCGGCACTGGCAGCAGGGCGGCCACACTCCGCCCGGCGACGTGGGCGCGGACCTCTACCCCTCGCTCGGCGCCTACGACTCCGGGGATTTCGCAGGCGCGGTGACGCAGCACATGCGCTGGATCCAGCGCTCGGGTGCCGGGACCATCGTCTTCAGCTGGTGGGGGCAGGGCTCCTACGAGGATCGGCTCGCCGCCGGGGTGCTCGACGCGGCGGCGCGATTCGGGATCAAGGTCGCCTGGCATCTCGAACCCTACGCCGGCCGTACGGCGGCCTCGACGGTGGCCGACATCGCCTACATCAACTCCCGCTACGGGAGCAGCCCGGCGTTCTATCGCGACGCCGAGCACGGCGATCGCGGTGCCTTCTACGTCTTCGAGAGCCTGCGGATCGCCGACTGGTCCGCCCTGGACCAGGTACGCGCGCACAGCATCGTGCTGGCGCAGACCACCGACACCACCAAGGTCGCGCACTTCGGCGGGATGTACACCTACGACGCGATCGCCGGCGCGACGGCCCCGGGCTGGAAGCAGGCGGGCGACTTCTGCAGGGCGAACGGCCTCGTCTGGGCGCCGTCCGTGGGTCCCGGCTACCTCGACGACCGGGCGGTTCCCGGCAACACCACCCCGACGCTGGGCCGCGACAACGGCGCGACCTACGACCTGGAGTGGCGCAACGCGCTGGCTCCGGCCACCGGCGGGTCGCCGAGCTGGGTCTCCGTCACCTCGTTCAACGAATGGCACGAGGGGTCGGTCATCGAACCGGCGAGTTCCACCCCGCCCGCAGGACTCGGCTACCAGACTTTCGCGGGGGCCTACGGCAAGACGGGCGCCGGCGCGGAGACCGCCTACCTCGATCGGACGGAGTACTGGGTCAACCAGTTCGCCGGTGAGGTCGCGCCGCCCAACCCCGACCTGGCGGCGGGCAGGGCGATCACGGCGAGCAGCGCCACCGGTGGCTACCCCGCGGCCAACGCCAACGACGGCAACGCCAACTCCTACTGGGAGAGCCTCAACCACTCCTTCCCCCAGTCCATCACCGTCGACCTGGGTGTCGCGAGCAGCGTCAGCAAGATCGTCCTCAGGCTGCCGCCGTCGCCGGCCTGGGGTGCCAGGACCCAGACCATCTCGGTCCTCGGCAGCCAGGACGGCTCGGTCTTCTCGACGCTCTCCCCGCCCGCCGGCCGCACCTTCGACCCGGCCACCGGTAACACCGTGACCATCACCTTCCCCGCCGCCACCCAGCGCCACCTCCGGCTGGCCGTCACCGGGAACACCGGCTGGCCTGCCGGGCAGGTCGCGGAGTTCCAGGTCTTCCGCAGCTAGAGAGGGCTCGTGGCGCGCCGGCGTGGCGCGCCACGAGCCGTGGCTCACCTGGTGAGGGTGAGGGTGTCGACGTCGAACAGGTAGCCGCTGCCTCCGGTGAAGACGAGGAAGAGGGGGCCGGTGGCTGATCCGGTGAGGGGGGTGGAGACGTTCTGGAAGGTTTCCCAGCTTCCGGTGTTCGGTGCGGTGACCGTGCCGAGGAGGGTGCCGGTGGCTGATCCGGAGCGGATCTGGATGGTTCCGCCGGATCCGGCGGAGGAGATGCGGGCGCTGAAGGCGGTGGCGCCTGTCGTGGTGATGGTGGAGTAGCCGGTCCAGTCGCCGTTTTCGATGTATCCGGCGGTTTTGCCGCCGCTGGCCGAGGTGTGGTCGGCGATCTGCACGCCCGAGGTGGAGGTGTAGGACTCCGCCTCGGCCGTGGTCGAGCCGCCGCCGAGTTCCTTGATCCGGATGTTGCGGAACGCCACGTCGTCGCCCGCGCTGTGGTTCTGGATGCCGATGTGCCCTTCCCGCAGGCTGCGGGAAGGGTCGGTGTTGGTGAAGTCGTTGATCCTGACACCGTTGAGGAAGACCTGCAGCCGCTCGCCCTGGACGAGGAGCTCGTAGGTGTTCCACGCGCCCGGCGGATTCAGGGCCGCGTCACGGGCGGCGGTGTCGGGGGCCTTGACCGCGTAGACGGCCCCGGTGGTGCGGTCGGGGGTGTCGGTGGCGTCGATCTGGACCTCGTACCCCTTCGAGCCGTTGAGAGGGTCGGAGGCGGGCAGGCCCACGAAGACGCCCGAGTTGTCGTCGCCGGCGACCCTCCAGTCCAGCTTGAGGGAGTAGGAGAAGTACTTCTTCGCCGAGTACCACAGCACGCCCATGCCCCCGGTGGAGGTGAGGGTGGCGTCGGTGTTGGTGAAGCCGCCCGGTCCGGTCTGTGTCCAGCCGGTGGTCGAGCCGTTGAACAGGGTGGTGTAGCCGGTCTCCGGCCGGCAGTCTGCCTTGGCCGTCCCCGCTGCGTAGCGGATGCCGCCGAGGAGCAGCGAGCGGAAGGCGGGCTCGGCGTAGGAGCTGTCCGTGTGCCCGAGACCGGTGTAGAACGACCGGCCGGACGACACCGGGTGACACCAGGTGATCGGGTGGTCGCCCATGTCGCCGCCGCTGTAGCTGCTCTCGTCGAGGCTCTGCAGCACGCGGGCGGTGTTCCGGGGATTGGTGCGGTAGTTGTACCACTCGTCGCTTCTCGACCAGGTCGGGCTCAGATGGGCGGTGGCCGCGTGCGCCCGGTCCTCGGTCTTGACCGTCGCCTGCTGGATCGCCGGGTGCCCTTTGAACCAGGCGCCGACCAGGTCTCCGTAGTACGGCCAGCCGTACTCGGTGTCGGCGGCGGCGTGGACGCCGACGTAGCCGCCACCGCCGTTGACATAGGACTCGAAGGCGGCCTGCTGGGAGCTGTCGAGCACGTCACCGGTGGTGCTGAGGAACACCACCGCTCTGTATCGCGCCAGGTTGGCCGTGGTGAAGGCCGCGGCGTCCTCGGTGGCGGTGACGGTGAAGTTGTTCGCCGCGCCCAGGTCGCGGACGGCCTGGACGCCCACCGGGATCGAGCTGTGCCGGAAACCGGCGGTCTTGGAGAAGACCAGCACCTGGTAGGCGGGGTCGGCCGCCTGCGCGGCCGTGGGGATGAACGTGGTCGCGCCTACCAGCGCGGCCACGACGGTCGCCAGGCCACCCCGGATGAGGTTCCGCATGGCTGTCCTTTCGTCGGGTGAGGCCCGGTGCGGCGGGAGCGCCGCCGCACCGGGAGCCGGGTCACTTGGTGAGGGTGAGGGTGTCGACGTCGAACAGGTAGCCGCTGCCTCCGGTGAAGACGAGGAAGAGGGGGCCGGTGGCTGATCCGGTGAGGGGGGTGGAGACGTTCTGGAAGGTTTCCCAGCTTCCGGTGTTCGGTGCGGTGACCGAGCCGAGGAGGGTGCCGGTGGCTGATCCGGAGCGGATCTGGATGGTTCCGCCGGATCCGGCGGAGGAGATGCGGGCGCTGAAGGCGGTGGCGCCTGTCGTGGTGATGGTGGAGTAGCCGGTCCAGTCGCCGTTTTCGATGTATCCGGCGGTTTTGCCGCCGCTGGCCGAGGTGTGGTCGGCGATCTGCACGCCCGAGGTGGAGGTGTAGGACTCCGCCTCGGCCGTGGTGGACGTCCCGGTGGCGAAGGTGAAGGCGTCCACGTCGAACAGGTTGCCCGAGCCGGTCGGGCCCTTGAACACCAGGAACAGGGTGGTGCTTCCGGCGGGTGCGTTGGAGATACCCGTGGTGACGTTGGTGAAGGTCTCCCAGCTGCCGGTCACCGGCACGGTGGCCGTGCCGAGGAGGGTGCCGGTGGCAGAACCCGCCCGCACCTCGATGGTCCCGCCCGCTCCGGCCGAGGAGACCCGGAAGGACGCGCTCTTGACGTTGGACAGCACGTAGGGCTGGAAGGAGACCCAGTCGCCGTTGTCGATGAACCCGGCCGTCCGGGCGCCCTCGGCGGAGGTGTGGTCGGCCGGCTGGACACCGGACTGCGCGCCGAAGTGCTCGGCCTGCCGGTGCCGGGGCTGCAGCACGCGGATGCTGTGCGTGGTCAGGCCGCCGGCGTCGGTGTACTCCGCGTCGAAGACGCCGTAGATGTTGGCCGCGGCGTCGTGCTCACCGTCGATCGGCACCGCGATGCTCCCGGAGCAGCCGTTCTTGGAGGTGATCGCGTGGCGGTGGCTGTCGTGGCCCAGCAGGTATGTGACCTTCACCTTGGCGCAGTCGACGGCGCCGTCCTCCGGGTCGCTGACGCCGACCTGGAAGGGGACGGTGTCACCGAAGGAGAACGGCTGGCCGTCGCCGGGGGAGGTGAGCGAGACGGTCGGCGCGCTGTTGCCGACGGTCACCACGACGCTCGCGGTCCCGGTCAGCCCGGTCGGGTCGGTGACCGTCAGGGTCGGCGTGTAGGTGCCGTTGACGGTGTAGGTGTGGGACGGGTTGGCCTGGGTGGATGTCCCGCCGTCACCGAAATTCCACGAGTAGGTGAGGGCGCCGCCCTCGGGGTCGGAGCTGCCCGCGGAGGAGAAGGCGACAGCCAGCGGGTTGGGGCCGGAGGTCTTGTCCGCGGCCACCTTGGCGACGGGGTTGCGGTTGCTGCCGCCGATGTACTCGATCCGGTAGAGCGCCTGGTTGTCGCTGCCGGTGCCGTAGTCCAGCACGTACAGCGCGCCGTCCGGGCCGAAGGCCATGTCCATGACCTGGGTGCCCGTCCACGGGAACGCCGAGATCTCACCGGGGGAGCCGTCGGACTTGACCTCGATCGCCTTGATCCAGCGCCTGCCGTACTCGCCGGCGAAGTAGCGGCCGTTCAGCGAGGAGGGGAACTTGACGCTGGAGTTGAGGGCCGCGTCGTAGCGGTAGACCGGGCCGCCCATCGGCGACTCCGAGCCGCCGCCGAACTCCGGTGGCGAGCCCGCGTCGCCGTACTTGATCCAGCTCGACTTGGCCGCGGGGAGCGTGGCCAGGCCGGTGTTGCGGAAGGAGTTGTTCGCCGGGCCGCCCGCGCAGTTGTACTTCGCGCCGGAGGGGCCGCTGGGGAAGGTGTACTCGTTGTAGGTCTCGGCGGTGGTGTTGGTGCCCGTGCAGTACGGCCAGCCGTAGTTGCCGGGCGCTGTGATCCGGTTGAACTCCACCTGGCCGCCGGGGCCGCGGTTGGCGTCGGCCGCGCCCGCGTCGGGGCCGTAGTCGCCCAGGTAGACGATGCCGGTGGCCTTGTCGACCGACATCCGGAACGGGTTGCGGAAACCCATCGCGTAGATCTCCGGCCGGGTCTTCGCGGTGCCGGGCGCGAAGAGGTTGCCCGAGGGGACGGTGTAGCTGCCGTCGGGCTGCGGCTTGATCCGCAGGACCTTGCCGCGCAGGTCGTTGGTGTTGCCCGAGGAGCGCTGGGCGTCGAACTGCGGGTTGCGGTTGGTCTGTTCGTCGAGGGGCGAGTAGGAGTTGGACTCGAACGGGTTGGTGTCGTCCCCTGTCGTCAGGTACAGGTTCCCGGACGCGTCGAAGTCGATGTCGCCGCCGACGTGGCAGCACTGCCCGCGGTCGTTGGGGACCTCCAGGACGATCTTCTCGCTGGCGAGGTCGAGCGTGCCGTCGGTCTTCAGTACGAACCGCGACAGGTTGAGATGGCCCTTCCAGGGGGCGAAGTCGGTGTCGGTGCCCGTCTTGGGGGCGTCGCCCGACGGAGTGGTCAGCTTCGGCGAGTAGTACAGGTAGATGTAGCGGTTCGTGGCGAAATCGGGGTCCGCCGCGACGCCCTGCAGTCCTTCCTCGTCGTGCGTGTAGACGTTGAGCGTGGCGGCGACCTTGGTGGTGCCCGCCGCGTCGGTGACGCGGACCGTGCCGTTGCGGGCGGTGTGGACCACCGACCGGTCGGGCAGCACCGCCAGGGACATCGCCTCGCCGAGCTTGGCCGCGCCGACGGCCAGCTGGACCTGTTGGTAGTCGGACGGAGGGATGACGATCGCCGCCTGAGCGGTCTGGGCCGCGTGAGCCGGGGGGATCGCCAGGCTGCCGGCGGTGATCAGCAGCGTCGTGGCGAGCAACCGGGTCCAGGGCCGAGAACGTGGTGACATGAGGATCCTTTCCTGACCTGGGGGGTTAAGTCAGGCAAGGCGCGCGCCGCCGCGCTGGTTGCCGTGGTGCTTCGATGTCTTTATTTGTCTTTGAGAGCAATTAATTGGGTTTGTAACACGGGGATGTCGTGCTGTGCACCCCTGAGCCAGGTAACGAATTAGCAACCGGCGGACGCGTTGCAGGTCGGCGAAAAATCAGAGCAAGGTTATGAAAGTGTTACACAAGGCGAAACGTTTCGACGCTTGTGTCTCCGCCGTACTGGTGTTTTTAATTCGGCGAACCATGCAAATTAATTGGGAGCGCGACGTGCGGCACAGCCGGGACGGCGGTTGGAACGGGAACGCGAAGAGTCCCGTCAGGTCGGCGGGGATCCCCGCCGACCAGGCCACGGTGCGCCGGTCCAACCTCTCCCTCGTGCTGCGACACGTGAGCGAGCACGGTTCGCGATCGAGGTCGCTCGTCGCCGCGGAGACGGGCCTGAACAAGACCACCGTGACCAGCCTCATCGACACCACCATCGGCATCCGCCGCATCACGACACCGAGCCCGGAAGGGAACGCTGATCGAGTGCCCCCACCGTTCTTCCGCTGAACCCGCGGACTCCTGAACCTTGGTGGCGGGCCGCATGCCCGGCCATCCCCGCCCTCGGCCCCCCTGCCCCCGTCCGTCCGGCTGACCGATCCGTGATGGCGCCGTTCCCGCCGACCTCGGCTCCGTCACGGTGGCGCCGCTTCGAGTCGGACGGGCGGACGGGCCCCTCTCGGGGATCCGCGCGAGAGGGAGTCGATCGTCGTGGTGGCCGTGCTGCTGCAGCGCCGTTCCCTCACTTTCCGGACCTGATTTCCACCCCCCCACAGTCCGGGAGCGGGGTGCTGGAGGCCACGGTGACCTACAGTCCCGCGATGGACTCCTCGGCGATCAAGCCGGCGCGGATGGAAGGCAGCCAGATAACCGACGGGGCCTTGTCGTAACGGGTGGCCAGACCGCGCCGGTCCTTTCCGTTCTCAGGAGATGACAAGGACGCCGAAGTGCCGCACGCGATCGGTGCGGCTGATTCGGTGTCCTAGTCACGGGTGAGGAACATGCCTGCGACCCTGACCGCGTTTCGCGCGGGGTGGCTTCGTGCGGTTGGCCGCCTGGTCCGCCTTCTCCGGGATCACTGCCCGGATGTTGCGTCTGCGCAGACATCCGATCTGCCTGAACCGTCAAGCCGTATCGGTGCCGTAGCACGGTCTCTCATCACGGATGTGGCTTCGTTCCGGGGTATAGCACCAGAACCCGAGCACTGGCAGCACCGCCCGTGGGCCGCTGGGATGAGAACGCACCTTGTTCCTCGTGCTGAATCCGTTCGCGGCGGATCACAGCCACCGCCATGATGGACCGATGCCCCCGAAAACTGCTTATCACGACGCGCTCGGAGACTACTTCGCCGAGCACGCCGGCACCAGCCCGTACAACGCCTACACCGATCGGCCCGCGATGCTGGGACTCGCCGGTGACGTCGCCGGGGCGAGGGTCCTCGATGTCGGCTGCGGTGCCGGGCATTACGCGGCCGAGCTGCTGGCGCGCGGTGCCGAGGTGGTCGGTGTCGACGGCAGCAGCACGCTGCTGGATCACGCGCGGGCACGGGTGGGCGAGCGGGCCGAGCTCCATCTGCACGATCTGGAGAAGCCGCTGGACTTCGCCGCCGACGCGTCGTTCGACGGGGCCGTGTGCGCGCTGGTGTTCCACCACCTCACCCGTCGCACGCAGCTGCTGGGCGAGCTGCGCCGTGTGCTGCGGCCTGGGGGATGGCTCCTGGTCTCAACGACTCATCCGGCAGCCGACTGGCGCCACTTCGGCGGCTCGTATTACGCCGACGACTGGGTCGACCTTTCTCTCGGGGGCGGCCCGTTCTCGATCCGCTTCCAGCGCATGCCATTGGAAACGTTCCTGGGCGAGCTGCTGGCCGCTGGGTTCGGCCTGGAGCGACTCCTCGAGCCGCGCCCGGTCCCAGGCCTGAGAGAAATCGACGAGGCCGCTCACGACAAGCTGCACCGGACGCCGTCCTTCCTCGCCGTCAGGCTTGTGCGCCCTTGACCACGTGAAGGCGACCAGCGACGTCTCCGCCCACAGGCCGTCAAATCCAGACGGCTCAGACCGCACGATCGTCTGGGCCAGGACACACCGGTCCCAGACGGCCAGGCTTCTCCCGGGGCGCGGGTGATGGATGCCGATCCGGCGGTAGCCCTTCAGGGGGCGAGCAGGGCCAGGGCGCCGGCGTAGATCTCCACGGCCTTCTCGATCCGCGGGATCTCGCAGTACTCGTCGGTGACATGCGCCTGCTCGGGCTCTCCGGGGCCGCAGATCACGATGGGGGGTGCGCCGCAGGCGGTGGTCAGCACCGAGGCGTCGGTGAAGTAACTGGCGGCCGGGTGGTCACCCGGGGGACTGGCCCCCGCAGCGAGCAGGGCCCGCACGAAGGGATCGTCCGGGTCGGTCCACACCGCGGGAAGGTCGGTCAGCACCTCCAGCGACGTCTCCCCGCCCAGTTCCTTCCGCAGCCGCTCGCGCAGCTCGGCGTGGTCCTGGCCGGTGACCGTACGCATGTCGACGGTCGCCTCGGCGAGGTCGGGGACGGAGTTCACATTGATCCCGCCGTGCACCGTACCCACGTTCACGGACGGCGCGCCGAGCCAGGGGTGCGCGGGAAGGCCGAAGTCGAAGTGTTCGACGGCGCCGACGGCGCGCGCCAGCTTGTAGACGGCGTTGTCGCCCAGATGGGGCATCGAGCCGTGGGCGGTCCGGCCCTGGGCGATCACCTTGAGCCAGAGCGCGCCCTTGTGCCCGAGCAGGGCGCGGTTCGCGGTCGGCTCGGCCACCAGCAGCCCCCGGGACCGGCCGACCAGCCCCTGGGCGATCATGTCGATCGCGCCTTCGCAGCCGGTCTCTTCCCCCACGGTGAGAACGATCTCCAGCGCCGTCCGGTGAGCGGGCCCGCGCGCGTGCCGCTCGGCGGCGACGACCAGCGCGGCGACCCCGGCCTTCATGTCGCTCGACCCCCGCCCGTAAAGCCGGTCGCCGTCCACCTCCGCGGCGTGTGGCCCGTACGTCCAGTCCTGACCGCCCAGCGGGACCGTGTCGAGGTGACCGGTGAGGGTGACGGGTACGCCCGTTCCCCACCGGGCCACCACTCCGGTACGGCCGGGCGCGTAGGCGTGTGCCCGCACCTCGAAACCGGCGGCCTCCAGCCTGCGTGCGAGCGGCTCGGCGACCGCGGCCTCGCCGCCGCCCACCGAGTCGATCCTGATCAGCTCGCGGGTCAGCTCCACGACGTCGGTCATGCCACTTCCTCCTCTTCCTGGCCGTTCCCGGCCACGATCCCCGCGGCTGCGATCGTGTCCGCGCCCGAGGTCACGGGCCGGCTGGTCTCCCGTACGACGAGCCGGGGGGCGATCGCCAGGCGCTGCGCGGGTCGCGGATCGCTCACCCGCACCTGGCCCAGCAGGCGCACCACCTCGGCCGCCATCTCCTCCACGGGCTGGCGCACGGTGGTGAGCGGCGGGTCGCACATCGTGGCGTGGCCGACATCGTCGAACCCCACCACCGACACCTCCTCGGGAACCCGTACGCCGCCGAGCCGCAGCGCCCGCAGCAGGCCGACCGCGATCTCGTCGTTCCCGCAGATCACCGCATCGGGCAGGGTGCCGTCAGCGAGCAGCCGGCGACCGGCCTCGAATCCCCAGTCAAGGGTGAACTCCCCGAGCAGCGGTGCCCCGGAGTCCACGCCGGCACGGGCGGTGGCGAGCTGGAAGCCGGCCAGCCGCAACCTCGCGGAGGAGTTCATCAGGCGGCTGCTGACGAAGACGACCGAACGCGCCCCTCCGGCGACCACGTGGTCGACCGCCTGGGCCAGCGCCGAGTCGTCGTCCACGCCCACCCAGTCGGCTCCGCCGCCCTCGATGTATCGGTCCACCTGTACCAGCGGCACCTGCCGGGCGGCGTTCAGGACGGCCGGCGCGCTGGCCTCGAAGTCGCACGGGCTGATGATCAGACCGTCCACACGCCGCGCCAGCAGCGTGTTCAACCGCCTGGCCTCGATCTCGGGTGTGTACTGCGAGGCGCACAGCAGCAGGTCGCGCCCGGACTTCTGGAGTTGATGCTCCACCGCCTCGACCATCGTGGTGAAGAACGGGTTGCCGATGCCGGGGACGACCATGCCGACCGTCCCGGTGGTCCGGTCGCGCAGCGCCTTGGCGACGGCGTTCGGCTGGTATCCCAGCTCGGCGGCCGCCCGTGTCACCCGCTCGGCCACCTCGGGGGTGACCTTGCGACGGCCGGACAGGGCACGCGAGGCCGAGGCCACGGAGACGCCGGCCGCTCTGGCGACGTCGTGGATTGTCACACCCATGTCGTGTAATCGATTTCCCTAGTAGGGCTGAGGACAACCAGCCGGTTTCCCGCCTCACAGGGCCGGACCACGTGCGGGTCCCTAGAACGATAGAGCGTCGGTGGGGCTAAGTCACCCTTGACGGGAGTTTGTCCTGGTGGTTAACATCCCCGGAAATTGGTAATCGATTACCGAACTTCTCTGCATCAGTGTCCCCGAAAGGCTGATCCGATGGCACGATCGACCCGACTCACCCGCCTGGCCGCCGTCTCGGCACTCCTCGCCACCGGCCTGCTGGGCGCAGCGTGCGGCACGGACGGTTCCGCCTCAGGCGGCGGTGAAAAACCGCGCATCGGCCTGGTGCAGATCAATCAGCAGGCGATCTTCTTCAACGAGATGAACGCCGGTGCCCAGCAGGCCGCGGAGGAGGCGGGCGTCGATCTCACGATCTTCAACGCCAACGACGATGCCCTGAAGCAGAACGAGGCCATCGACAACTTCGTCCAGCAGCAGTTCGACGGCATCGTCGTGGTGGCCATCGACGTCGAGGGCATCAAACCCGCCGTCAAGATCGCCAAGGACGCGGGGCTCAAGGTCGTGGCCGTCGACGCGATCGTCGACTCCCCGGCGGTCGACACCCAGGTGGGCGTGGACAACGCCGCCGCGGCCAAGCAGATGGGCACGTTCGTCAACGACTGGGCCAAGAAGCAGAATGTGGCCGCACCGAACATCGGCGTGGTCGGCGCACTCAACTCCTACATCCAGAACCTGCGCAAGGACGGCTTCAACTCGACCGTCGAGGCGGCCGGCGCCAAGATCGTGCAGACCGTGGACGGGCAGAACAAGCAGGAGGCCGCCCTGACCGCCGCCGAGAACCTGCTGACCTCGCGCTCGGACCTCACCGCCGTCTACGCCACCGGGGAGCCCGCGCTGCTCGGCACGGTGGCCGCGGTGAAGTCGCAGAACGCGGGCGACCGGGTCAAGATCTTCGGCTGGGACCTCACCAAGGAGGCGATCGGCGGGATCGACGACGGCTCCGTCGCGGGGGTCGTGCAGCAGGACCCCCGGACCGAGGGCTACGAGGCGGTCAAGGAGGTCAAGGCACTGATCGGCGGCGCGCAGGCCAAGAAGACCATCGATGTGCCCGTGACGATCGTGACCAAGGAAAACGTCGACAAGTACCGCTCCACCTTCAAGTGAGCGGTGGGGAGCCCCACATGACCGACAACGAGGCGACCGGCGCGGACCGCGTGGTCATGCGCGACATCCGCAAACGATATGGAATGGTCGACGCGCTGCGCGGGGTGAACCTGCGGGTCGGCGCGGGCGAGGTGGTGGGACTGGTCGGCGACAACGCGGCCGGTAAGTCCACCCTGATGAAGGTCCTGGCGGGCACCGTCGTACCGGACTCGGGAGAGATCGTTTTCGACGGCCGCCCGGTGTCCTTCGCCGGCCCGCGAGACGCCCGTCAGCTGGGGATCGAGATGGTCTACCAGGATCTCGCGCTCTGCGACGACATCGACGTGGCGGGCAACCTGTTCCTCGGCCGCGAACCACGTCAGGCCGGCGGACTGCTGCTCGACATCAAGCAGATGCACAGGGATGCGCGCCGGCACCTCGACGCGCTCAACATCCGGATCCCGCTCACCGACATCCCGGTGGGAGGGCTCTCCGGCGGCCAGCGGCAGGCGGTCGCCATCGCCCGCGCCGTCACCTTCGGGCCCAAGCTCCTCATCCTCGACGAGCCCACGGCCGCACTCGCCGTCGCCGAGGTCGAGACCGTCCTGGAGTTGATCAAGACGGTCTCGGCACAGGGGGTCTCGGTGATCCTGATCACCCACCGCCTGCAGGACCTGTTCCGGGTCTGCGACCGGCTCTGCGTGATGTACGAGGGGACGCTCCGTGCCGACCTCGACGCCCGCACCACCAGCCTGGAGCGGCTCGTTTCGGAGATCGTCGCCCATGACCAGGCCGAGGCCCACGACGAGACCGAGGAGGTGCGGTCATGACCGTCACCAGCCAGCGGGTGGTGACCACCCGGTCGGCCCGAGCCAGCGCGCACATCGGCAGGCATGCCCAGACCATCGCCATCGGGGTCGTGCTGGTCGTGCTGCTGATCTTCTTCTCGTTCTCCGCCGACCGCTTCGCCACCGTCGGCAACGTGCTCAACCTGATCCGGCAGATCTCCCCGACCCTGATCGTCGCGGTTGCGATGACCTTCGTGATCAGCACCGCCGGCATCGACCTGTCGGTCGGCTCGACGGTAGCGCTGTCCGGCTCGTTGCTGGCGATCACGCTTCAGCAGGGCTGGGACCCCACCCTCGCCCTCATCGCGATCCTCGTGCTCGGCGCGGCGGTCGGGTTCGTCAACGGGTGGTTCTCCGCCTACCAGAACATCCCGCCGTTCATCGTCACCCTGGCCATGTTGTCGATCATGCGGGGCACCGCCCTGCGCGCGACCGAGGGCTACTCCACCCCGATAAACGCCGACCTGTGGATCGTCCAGCTCGGTCAGGGCCGGATCGCCGGAGTGCCGGTGCCGGCCATCCTCGCCGTGGTGATCGCGCTGGCCGGCTGGCTGACCCTGACGCGCACGCCGTTCGGCCGCTACGTGATCGGTCTCGGTTCGAACGGCGAGTCGCTGCGCCGTACCGGAGTGAACACCCGCAGGATCGGGCTCACCGTGTACGTGCTCACCGGCGTGGCCGCCGCCCTGGCGGGAGTGCTGATCGCCACCCGGCTCAGTTCCGGGTCCTCGAACGCGGGCAGCGGTTTCGAGCTGGAGGTCATCACGGCCGTCGTTCTCGGCGGCACCAGCCTGTTCGGCGGCCGGGGCAGCATGCTCGGCACCATCTTCGGGGCCCTCACCCTCGGGGTCATCGCCAACGGCCTGGTGCTGCTGCACGTCTCGCCGTTCTACGTGCAGATCGTGCAGGGCGCCATCCTCCTGCTGGCCATCTTCGCCAACAACAAGGTGTGGGCGAAGTTCGGCGCGGTACGGAAATGACCGGCTCGACCGCCGCGGTCCAGGCAGGCGAGCGGGTGACCGCGACCACGGTGCTCGGTGAGGTGCCCGTCGCCGAGCTCGGGATCACGCTCTGCCACGAGCACCTGCGCAACGACGGCGCCAGCGCCTGGCATCCCGCCGTCGACGGCGACGCGGAGGGCGAGCTCATCGCCGACTCGCCCGTGCGGATGGAGTTCCTCGGCCGGCTGCGGCTGGACCCCTACCTCTCCCGTGACAACGTCTCC
Source organism: Streptosporangium album (assembly GCF_014203795.1). NCBI lineage: Bacteria > Bacillati > Actinomycetota > Actinomycetes > Streptosporangiales > Streptosporangiaceae > Streptosporangium > Streptosporangium album. Next base: position 396,395 of record NZ_JACHJU010000006.1, read on the forward strand.
CTCGACGACACCGGTGTGGCGATCGAGGAGGCGGCCCGATTCGCGGCCCGGGGCGGCCGCACCCTGCTGGAGGTGACCCCGGAGGGCATCGGCCGCGCCCCGGCCGAGCTGGCCCGGATCGCCCGTGCCACCGGCCTGAACATCGTGATGGGCTGCGGCTTCTATCTGGAGCGCACCCATCCGGCGCGGGTCCGCGGCATGAGCGCCGACGACGTCGCCGCCGAGATCGAACGTGATCTGGCCGAGGGCGCCGGGGGAGTGCGGGCCGGGGTGATCGGCGAGATCGGGATCTCCCCGGACTTCACCCCGGCCGAGGAGAAGGTGCTCCGCGGTGCCGCCCGGGCTCAGGCCCGCACCGGCGTGCCGCTCTCGGTGCACCTGCCAGGCTGGGTACGGCACGGCCACCGGGTGCTCGACGTCGTCGCCGAGGAGGGCGGCCTCCTCGCGGCCACGGTGCTCTCGCACATGAACCCCAGCCAGCGCGAGCGCGACTACCAGGTCTCGCTCGCCGTCCGGGGGGCCTACCTCGGATACGACATGTGCGGCATGGACTACCTCTACCCCGGAGAGGGCCAGTCGCCGTGTGACGAGGAGAACGCCGCCGCCGTCGCCTGGCTGGTCCGTGCCGGCCTGGGGGACCGGCTGCTGCTCTCCCAGGACGTGTTCCTCAAGACCATGCTGGTCCGGTACGGCGGCACCGGCTACGCGCACATCCTCACGGACTTCGTGCCGCGCCTGCGCCGCCACGGGCTGACCCCCGAGGACACCGACCGGCTGCTCGTCGCCAACCCGCGCGAGCTTTTCACCGCCGCCCAGCGGATATCCACCGTGAACACCCACCAAAGGAGACACTGATGACCCGCGTGCTGGTCGCCGGCGAGACGTGGGTGAGCGAGTCGACCCACTACAAGGGCTTCGACTCGTTCACCACGACGACCTACCACACCGGTTTCGAGCCGCTGCGCGACGTACTGGTGGCCGACGGCATCGAGGTCGACCACCTCCCGGCGCACGACGTGCCCCGGCTGTTCCCCGGGACCCCCGAGGAGCTGGCGGCCTATGACGTCGTCGTGCTCTCCGACATCGGCGCCAACAGCATCCTGTTGCACCCCGACACCTGGCTGCACAGCAAGAAGTCGGTCAACCGGATCGAACTGCTGGCGAGCTGGGTGGAGCAGGGCGGCGGCCTGGCGATGGCCGGCGGTTACCTCAGCTTCCAGGGCATCGAGGCGAAGGCGGCCTTCCGCGGCACCGCCGTGGAACGCGTCCTGCCCGCCCGGATCTCCCCTTACGACGACCGGGTGGAGGTCCCACAGGGCGTCCCGGGCGTCGTCGCCGATCCGGCCCACCCCATCGTGGACGGGCTGTCCTCCGACTGGCCCGACCTGCTCGGCTACAACCGCTTCGAGCTCCCCGAGGACGCCCGGCTGCTCGCCACCGTCGGCTCCGACCCGCTGCTCGCCGTACGGCAGGCGGGGGCCGGCCGTACCCTCGCCTGGGCCTCGGACATCGCCCCGCACTGGTGCCCCGAGGAGTTCGTCGCCTGGGACGGCTACCGTACGCTCTTCACCCGGGCCGTCCGCTGGCTGGCGAAGGAGATCTGACATGCCGATCCCGATGATTCTCGACTGTGATCCGGGGCATGACGACGCCCTGGCGATCCTGCTGGCGGTGGCCGACCCGGCGATCGACCTGCTGGCCGTCGCCACCGTCGCGGGCAACCAGACCGTGGCGAAGACCGCCCTCAACGCGCGGCGGATGCTCAGCCTGGCGGGGGTGCGCGGGGTGCCGGTCGCGGCCGGCTGCGACCACCCGCTCGCCGGCCCTCTGGAGATCGGCGACTACGTGCACGGGGAGAGCGGGCTGGACGGCCCGGTCTTCGGCGAGCCGGACGTGCCCCTCGACCCGCGCCACGGTGTCGAGCTCATCCACGACACGCTCGCCGACGCCGCTGAGCCCGTGACGATCGTGGCCATCGGCCCGCTGACCAACGTCGCCACGCTGCTGCGACGTCACCCGGACGACCGCGACCGGATCCGCGAGATCGTGATCATGGGGGGCTCCACCGAGCGCGGCAACCACACGCCCTACGCCGAGTTCAACATCCACGCCGACCCGGAGGCCGCGGCGGAGGTGCTCGGCAGCGGCATTCCGACCACCTGGGTGGGGCTCAACGTCAGCCACCAGGCACTCGTCACCGCCGACGTGCTCGACCGCATCGCCGCGCTCGGCACCCCGCTGGCCCGAGTCTGCGTTGAGCTGCTCACCTTCTTCGGGTCCAGCTACCAGCAGACCTGGGGATTCGAGGCACCCCCGCTGCACGACCCGATCACCGTCGCCTACCTGATCGACCCCGCGGTCCTCACGCACGTCCGGGTGGGCCTGCGGATCGAGGTGGACGGCCCGTACACCCGGGGCGCCACCGTCGCCGACCTGCACGGCCGGATGGACTGGGAGCCCAACGCGAACGTCGGGACCGTGCTCGACCGGGACCGGTTCTGGGACCTCATGATCGGGGCGATCGACACCCTCGGCCGCCGCTGAGCCACCCGCCCGAGCGGCGTCCCTCCTCGTCAGGGCCGTCGCGGGCTCTCCGACCACCATGCGGAAGGGGAGGGCCCGCGGCGGCCCTGACGGCCGCTTCCCCGCTGCCTGAGCGGTTCCCACCAGGACCGGTTCTCCCGGTACCAGACGACGGTCTCGGCCAGGCCGGTCTCGAAGTCCCTGCGGGGGGCGTAGCCGAGCTCAGTGCGGATCTTGGTGCAGTCCACCGAGTAGCGCCGGTCGTGACCCTTGCGGTCCTCGACGTGGTCGACCATGTCCCAGCCCGCGTCACAGGCGGCCAGCAGCAGCGCGGTCAGCTCCCTGTTGCTGAGTTCGGTGCCGCCCCCGATGTTGTAGACCCCGCCGGGACGGCCCGCCTGGCGCACCAGCTCGACGCCCTGCACGTGGTCGTCGATGTGGAGCCAGTCGCGGACGTTGAGCCCGTCCCCGTAGAGAGGGACCTTGCACCCGTCGAGCAGGTTGGTGATGAACAGCGGGATGACCTTCTCGGGGAAGTGGTGGTGCCCGTAGTTGTTCGAGCAGCGCGTCACCCGCACATCCAGGCCGTGGGTGCGGTGGTAGGCCAGCGCGAGCAGGTCGGAGGCGGCTTTCGACGCCGAGTAGGGGGAGTTGGGCTGGAGCGGGTCGCTCTCCGGCCAGGAGCCCTCGGCGATGGAACCGTAGACCTCGTCGGTGGAGATGTGCACGAAGGTTCCCAGCCCGCTGCGGACCGCCGCGTCCAGCAGGGTCTGGGTGCCGGCCACGTTGGTCCGGACGAACTCGGCGGCACTCGTGATGGACCGGTCGACGTGGGACTCGGCGGCGAAGTGGACCACCTCGTCGTGTTCGGCGACGAGCCTGCCGACCAGGTCGGCGTCGCAGATGTCGCCGTGGACGAAGGTGAAGCCGCCTCGCACCGGATCGAGATTGGCGAGGTTGCCGGCGTAGGTGAGCTTGTCGAGAACCGTGACGGCCGGACCGCCTCTTTCGACCAGGGTCCGGACGTAGTGGGAGCCGATGAACCCGGCCCCGCCGGTCACAAGTATCTTCATTTCCCGGTTTTCGCCTTCCCGTTATGGCTGCGTGCAAATGACCGGAGCCGCCGTGCGACGGTTCACGCGGCGGCTCCGCAGGATCGGGGTCCAAAGCTTCACAAAGAGGAGTCAAGTCGGTTCCAGAGCTACCCGGGCTCCAAGGGCTTCACCTCTCCGCAAGATTTCAAGGTTCCAAGGTTTCGTTCTCTGTGTCGATGTGCATGACGATATGAGGTTGCCATAACTCGTTCCTACCCTTATAGGCCCTTATCTGCGGTGTCCGTCCCCCGAGACGCATGCCCGCATCGACGCCCGGAATTCAAGGGGAAGGGACCCCCTTAAAACTTCCGCGTCACCCCTATTTTTCTTGACCCGGGGTGTTCTTCTCCCACATGCTGCTGGCTATGAATCGACAGCGGAATCAACGTGGGGTCGATCGATCCGGTGATGTAATCCGGCTGGACTCGGTGCGAAAGACCTATGGCAGCGGCAGCGGCGGCGTCGAGGCGCTCGCCGGAGTGACTATTGGCTTCCAGAGTGGGACTCTTAACGCCGTCATGGGCCCTTCCGGCTCGGGTAAAAGCACATTTCTGCACTGTACGGCTGGTCTCGACCGGCCGACGTCGGGCTCGATCGTCTTCGACGGCGAGGAGATCACGGGGCTGGGCGAGGTGGCGCTCACCAGGTTGCGGCGTGAGCGGATCGGCTTCGTCTTTCAGTCGTTCAACCTGCTCCCCGCCCTGACCGTGGTGCAGAACGTCACGTTGCCGATGAAACTTGCCGGCAGGGAGCCGGATCACGCGCTCGTCGCCGAGGTGATCGCGCGGGTCGGTCTCAGCGATCGCACCGGTCATCGGCCGAACGAGCTGTCCGGCGGGCAGCAGCAGCGGGTGGCGATCGCGCGGGCGCTGGTGACGCAGCCCGCGGTGATCTTCGCCGACGAACCGACCGGCGCCCTGGACACCCGGACGGCGCTGGAGGTGCTCACCCTGCTGCGGGAGTCGGTGGAGCAGGCCGGGCAGACCGTGGTGATGGTCACCCACGACCCGGTCGCGGCCTCCTACGCCGACCGCGTCGTCTTCCTGGCCGACGGCCGGCTGGTGGGCGAACTCCAGCAGCCGACGGCCGAGGCGGTGGCCGAGCGGCTCACCCATCTCGGGGCCTGGGACGAGCGACCCCAGCGGCAGGCTCCTTCCCGGTCCGGAGGTGGATACTGATGTGGAGCCTGGCCCTGAGCACCCTCCGATTCCGACGGAGCGCCTTTGTGGCCAGCTTCGTGGCGGTCTTCCTCGGGGCCGCGATCATCACGGCCTGCGGGGGGCTGATGGAGACCGGCATCCGACTCGACGTGCCGCCGCAGCGCCTGGCCGCCGCGGCGACCGTGGTCACCGGCGATCAGCTCTACACCCTCCCCAAGGCCGACCCCGGCGACGCGGAGGAGGACGTCCAGTGGGGGACCCTGCCCGAGCGGGTCCGGCTCGACGCCGACACGGTCAAGGCGATCGCGGCGGTCCCCGGGGTGGCGAAGGCGGTCCCGGACGTGTCGTTCCCGCTGGTCGTGCGCGGTGACGCGCAGCCGCTGGCAGGGCACGGCTGGCCGTCCGCCGAGCTGGCGCCGTACACGCTCAGGCAGGGCACCGCGCCGGCGGAGACCGGCGACGTGGTGCTCGACGCCGCCTCGGCGCGGAAGTACGGCAAGAAGGTCGGCGACGACATCGAGGTGTCGGTCCGCGGGACCGCCGAGCCGTACCGGGTGACCGGCGTCGCCGCACCGGCCGGAGAGGCCGAGCCCGCGCTCTTCTTCTCCCCGGCGGACACCGAGCGCCTCGCCGGGCGCGGGGGCGCGGTGGACGCCGTCGGCGTGCTCTCCGCGCGGGGAACCGGCGCCGAGGAGCTCCAGCGAAGGATCCAGGACGCGTTGAAGGGCAAGGCCGTGGTGGCGCTGGTCGGCGACGACCGCGGGCTGGCCGAGTTCCCGCAGGCACTGCCCAGCAGCGAGAGCCTGATCGTCCTGGCGGCGGTGTTCGGAGCCATGGGCATCATGGTCGCGATGTTCGTCGTGGCGAGCACCCTCGGGCTATCCGTCCAGCAGCGCCAGCGTGAGATGGCGCTGCTGCGGGCGATCGGCACGACCCCCGGCCAGGTGCGCCGGATGGTGCTCGGCGAGGCGATGGCCGTCTCGGCGGTCGCCACGGTGGTGGGCTGCCTGCCCGGGTTCTTCCTGGGGGGATGGCTGTTCGACCGGCTTGTGGGAGCCGGCGTGGTCCCGCCGCAGGTCGAGTTCCGCCAGGGACTGATCCCGGTCCTGGCCGGTGTCCTGGTGTCCCTGCTCACCGCGCTGGTGGCGGGGGCGGTGACGGCCCGGCGCGCGGCGCTGACCAGGCCGACCGAGGCGCTCGCAGAGGCGGCCCTGCAGCCCTACCGGAAACTGGGGCCGGTCCGTCTGATCTCCGCGGTGCTCTGCTTCGTCGGCGGGCTGGTGCTGGCCTTCGTGACGATGCTGTTCATGAGTGGTCCGCTCACGGCCAGCACGGCCGGCCCGGCCGTGCTGGTGTGGGCGCTCGGGCTGGCTCTCCTGGCCCCCGGCATCACGAAGGTGCTCACCGAGGTGCTCGGCCGGCCGCTCCTGGCGTTCACGGGAGCCGCCGGTTACCTCGCGGTGCTCAACGCGCGCGCGCGAACGCTCCGGATGTCGGCGGCCATCCTGCCGGTCATGCTCGCCACGGGGATGGCCACGGCCAACATCTACATGCAGACCACGCAGGTCAGCGCGACCGAGCGGGCCTACACCGAGAGCCTGCGGGCCGACGCCGTGCTGACCTCGGTCACCGGTGGTCTCGCTCCCGGCCTGCTGGATGGGGTCCGCGCCCTGCCCGAGGTCGGCGCGGACGGCGCCACCGCGTACGTGACGAGCGCGCTGTACGTCGAGCAGCCCCACGACAACTGGCAGCGGGAGGAGGGCTGGCCGGCTCAGGGGATCACCGCCGAGGGGGCGGCCCGGACCCTGACGCTCCGGCCCTCGGCCGGCTCCTTCGCGGACCTGCGCGGCGACACGGTGGCCCTCGCGGAGGAACACGCGCGGGCGATCGGCAAGGGCGTGGGCGTCGGTGACACGATCAGCGTGCGCCTGGGCGACCGCGCGACGGCGCGGCTCAAGGTGGTCGCGCTGTTCCCTGCCAGGACGGGGGCCGAGAAGTTCCTGCTCCCCGCCGAGTTGCTGGCCGCGCACACCGCGGCCGGGCTGCCCTCGCAGATCCTGGTCCGGGCCGCGGAGGGGATCGACGGGGCCCGGCTGACGGGCGCCCTGGACAGGCTGGCCAAGGGGCAGCCCGGGGTGCTGGTGGCCGACCGCGGCGCGCTGACCGCGACGCACGCGGAGAGTCAGCAGGCGCAGGCCTGGGTGAACTACCTGCTCGTCGGGATGATCCTGGCCTACACGGCGATCTCCATGGTCAACACCCAGGTGATGGCGACCGCGCGCAGGCGCAGGGAGTTCGGGCTGCAGCGGCTGACCGGATCCACCCGGGGACAGGTGATGCGGATGATGACCGTGGAGAGCGTCCTGGTCGCCGTGATCGGCATCCTGCTCGGCACGGCCGCCTCTCTGATCACCCTGGTCCCCTTCAGCGTCGCGGTGGACGACACCCCGTTCCCGTCGGGTCCGTTGTGGATCTATCTCGTCGTGGTCGGCTTCGCGACCCTGCTGACGATCTTCGCGACCCTGCTGCCCACCTGGACGGCGATGCGGTCACGCCCGGCCGCGGCGGCGGCCGCCGCCGAGTAGCCCCACCGGACCGCCCACGATGCCCCCGCCGGACCGGCGGGGGCATCGTGATTCCCGGGAGCCGCCGGAAGGCCGGGCTGCGCGGGGCCGCAACGTGGAGCGGCGGGTGGCGCCGGCCTGAGGAAGGCCGGCGCCACCCGCCGCGTCGCCGGGGAGTGGATCAGGCCGCACCCGCGATGCTCATGACGTACCGGCCGTAGTCGGACTTGGGGATCTCCGCCCCCAGGCGGTAGCAGGCCTCGGCGTCGATGAACCCCATGCGCAGGGCCACCTCCTCCAGGCAGGCGATGCGCACGCCCTGGCGCTCCTCCAGCGTCTGGACGTACTGCCCGGCCTGCAGGAGCGACTCGGGCGTCCCGGTGTCCAGCCAGGCGAAGCCGCGGCCGAGATCGACCAGCTTCGCCTTCCCGCGCTCCAGGTAGACCCGGTTCACGTCGGTGATCTCCAGCTCGCCGCGTGCCGACGGCTGGAGGTTCTTGGCGATGTCGATGACGTCGTTGTCGTAGAAGTAGAGGCCGGTGATCGCCCGGTTGGAACGAGGACGGGCGGGTTTCTCCTCGATCGAGATGAGGCGGCCCCGCTCGTCCGCCTCGCCGACCCCGTAGCGCTCCGGATCGCGGACCGCGTAACCGAACAGCACGCAGCCCTGCACGTCCCTGGCGTTGTCCTCGAGCACCTGGGAGAAGTCGTGGCCGTGAAAGATGTTGTCGCCGAGGACCAGCGCCGCGGAGTCCGTGCCGATGTGGTCGGCACCGATGGTGAACGCCTGCGCGATGCCGCCCGGCTCGCTCTGTTCCGCGTAGTCGATGCTCAGCCCGAGGTGCGAGCCGTCGCCGAGAAGTCGCTGGAAATGGGGGAGGTCGATCGGTGTCGAGATGACCAGGACCTCCCGGATGCCGGCGAGCATGAGCACGGAAAGCGGATAGTAAATCATCGGCTTGTCGCTCACCGGAAGAAGCTGTTTCGAGACGGCAAGGGTTATCGGATGGAGCCTGGTTCCCGAGCCGCCTGCGAGAATGATCCCTTTCATTGACAACTACCCCCATTCTAGGAATATTAATTACGCTATACATCGCGTACGGCCGGGCGCAAGCGGAGTGGTGTGAATCCGGGGTCCCATCAGGCTTTTTAGGGGTTGTAGCCCATTGTCGTCGTGATTATCTTTGGTCAGGAATCCGTAGAAAGGAAAGTCATGGCCACTCTTGTCTGGGAATACCTGCGGGAATATGAGAATGAGCGTGAAGACATTCTCAACGCCGTCGAGACGGTCTTCGGCTCCGGACGGCTCGTTCTCGCCGAGAGCGTGCGGGCCTTCGAGGAGGAGTTCGCGGCCTATCACGGCCTGCCGCACTGCGTCGGGGTCGACAACGGCACCAACGCGATCAAGCTGGGCCTGCAGGCGATCGGCGTCAAGCCCGGCGACGAGGTGATCACCGTGTCGAACACCGCGGCGCCGACCGTGCTGGCGATCGACGGGGTGGGGGCCACCCCGGTGTTCGTGGACGTCCATCGCGAGAACTACCTCATGGACGTCGACCAGGTGGAGGCGGCCATCACGCCCCGGACCCGGTGCCTGCTGCCGGTCCACCTCTACGGCCAGTGCGTCGACATGGCACCCCTTGAGGCGATCGCAGCCAAGCACGACCTCGTCATCCTCGAGGACTGCGCCCAGGCGCATGGTGCCCGCCACCACGGCCGGCTGGCGGGCACCATGGGGAAGGCGGCGGGATTCTCCTTCTACCCGACCAAGGTCCTCGGCGCCTACGGAGACGGAGGCGCCACGGTCACCTCCGACGAGGTGACCGAGCAGAACCTCCGCAGGCTGCGCTACTACGGCATGGAGCAGACCTACTATGTCGTCGAGACCCCGGGCCACAACAGCCGGCTCGACGAGGTGCACGCGGAGATCCTGCGCCGTAAGCTCCGCCGCCTCGACCAGTACATCGCCGGTCGGCGCGACGTGGCCGCCCGTTACGCCGAAGGCCTCGGCGACACCGAGCTCGTCCTCCCGGCGCTGGCCGAGGGGAACGACCACGTGTACTACGTGTACGTGGTGCGGCATCCCCGGCGCGACGACATCATCGAGGCGCTCAAGGCATACGACATCCATCTGAACATCAGCTACCCGTGGCCGGTCCACACCATGACCGGGTTCGCCCACCTCGGATACGAGAAGGGCCGGCTCCCCGTCACCGAGGAGCTGGCCGGTGAGATCTTCTCGCTGCCGATGTACCCGTCGCTGCCCAGCGGCGTTCAGGACAAGGTGATCAGCGCTGTGCGAGAAGTGTTGTCCGCGTTGTAGAAAGACTGTGCAGGCACGCGCTCAGGCTGCGTGCCTGCACATTCAGGTAGTAGCTGTGCCGCAGCAGCTCTCCGAGCTGGTGCGCGGCCACCCACCGGAAGTCGGGACGGCCGAGCCCGGGATCCCCGTCCGTCTCGATGATGAGGTAGCGGTTGCGGGCGCTGAAGAAACGTCCCCCCTCCTCCGACAGGACCGTGTCGAACCGGATCCGGTCGGGGGAGGCCCCCAGCACCTCGTCGAGGAAGGGCGGGCGCGCCTCGGCGGGCAGGTGGTCGTAGTTCTCCGGGGTGCACTGCACGGTCGGCGCCAGCTCCACCACGTCGGCGTAGCCCGGCTCGACACGCGCGTGCACCAGGGCGTGCAGCACCCCGTCGATCTGCTTGACCAGGAACGCGATGATCCCGGTGCCGACAGGCTCGATCATCGGCTGGGTCCAGCCGCCGACCTCACGGCCTCCCGCCTCGACGCTCACCCCGATGACGTCGAAGAACCTGCCGGTCTCGTGGGAGATCTTCCCGTCTGCATGGTGCCATCTGCGCAGCCCGTTGAGGGGCGTCCGCTCGGCGTGGACGTCGACCCGGGAGCGCATCTCGGTGATCCAGCTCAGGATGTCGTCGGTGTGGTGCAGCGCCCCCTCGGCAGGGTCGCAGGACCTGATCAGCGAGGTGCCGAACCCGTCGCCCACGTTCGGGGTGAACGTCCGAGCCAGGCCGGCGCCGGAGAAGGGCATGCACGACAGCACCGTCCGGGCGTCCATGTTCATCAGATCCGGTACGGTGAGCAGCTCGTGCACCTGGCCGAGGGTCAGCCAGCAGAAGCCGTCAAGGAGCTCGACGTCCTCCGTGACCTCCACGACCATGTTCCGGTTGCGCTTCTGGTAGAACCACGAACCCTGTTCCGACTGGCGGACGTCGGCTATCACGCCGTGCCGGGAGGTGTCCCGGAAGTAGTCGAGGTAGGGCACCGGCCGGCCCTGGTGCACCCGCGTGTAGTTGCTCCGGGTGGCCTGCACCGTGGGGGACAGCTGCAGGCCGTTGTGGTTGCCGGGCTCGTTCTTCGCCTGCATCAGGCAGTGCAGGACGCCGTCGAACTCCTTGACGAGGATTCCCAGGATCCCCACCTCGGGCTGGTTGATGATCGGCTGTGTCCAGTCGGCGACGGGGCTCTCCGGGAAGGAGACCTTCAGCCCTTCGACGGTGAAGAACTTCCCGCTCTGATGGCCGATGTTCCCGGTCATGCCGTCATGGTTCCAGCCGATCAACCGGTCGAGCGCGATCCGGTCCACATTCATGTAGGCATGCTCGGCGGTCTTGGCGAGCCACCGGTGAAAGTCCGCTATCTGGGCGAACTGGGTCCCTCTGGAGAGGGTGGACTCCGCGATCCTCGCCTGTATCGGCTGGAGGGAAAGTGCGGGCATGGAGGGCTCCTTAACGGTTCAACGATTTCCACATGTCCTGGATCGATTCGGCCAGGCCGATCCCGGGCTGCCAGGCCAGCAGCTCCCGGGCGAGGGTGATGTCCGCCCGGGTCCAGTCGCCGCCCTTGCTCTCCACCTGCCCGTCGCGCTCCCGCAGCACGTCCGGCGGGAGTCCCGCCGCGGCGACGAGCAGCGCCACCAGCTCGCGCATGCCGGTCGCGACGCCCCGCCCGATGTTGACGACCCTGCCGCGGGCGGGTGCCCCGATGGCCTTGACCACCGCGTCGGCGAGGTCCCTGACGTCGATGTAGTCACGCTGGGCGTCGGCGATGCTCAGCTCCAGCCCCTCGGCGGCCGTCGTGTCGCGGAGCTTCGCCGCGACCATGCCGAGGAAGCTCGCCTCGGTCGTGTGCGGGCCGCATACGTTGACCGCCCGTAGGACGACGCCGTCCACGTCCCCCGCGGCGAGCACGGCCTGTGACCCCGCGAGTTTCGTCCGGGCGTACGGTGTGACCGGCCGGGGGTCGACGGACTCGTCGATGAGCACCCCCGCCGGGACCGGTCCGTACTCGTGGATCGTGCCGATGTGCACCAGGCGCGGCCGGCGGGCCATCGAGCCCGCCGCCTCCACGAGCCGCTCGACGAGGTGGACGTGAGCGTAGGCCATCTCCGCCTCTTCGCGGGCCCACCCCCCGGTCGCGTTGACGATCGCGTCCACGCCGTGCGCGTCGAAGACCTCCGCGATCTTCTGCTCGGCCGTCGCGGCGACGTCCATGGAAAGGAACGGGTGGGAGGAGACATGGGGGGCGTGGTTGCGGGCGATCGCGAGGACATCGTGCCCGTCACGCGTCAGCGCGGCGCACACCTGCCTTCCGACGCAGCCGGTCGCACCCAGGACGGCGACACGTGAGGAAGTCAACTCTTTCTCCGGCATCCGTCCGCCCGTCACAGACGCCGGAAGGCGTCTTCGATCTCCAGGCACTTCTGGTACTCGGGCAGCAGGCCCGCGGCCTGTGCCTGAGCCAGGGTGGGTGCCACCGTGTCACGCTCGGACTGGATCAGGTCCAGGCCCTCGGGGATGAGCAGGCCGATCGCGGGGTCGAGGGCGGAGAGCGCGAGCTCGTTCTCCGCGATGTAGGGCGAGGACAGCATGTAGGACATCACCGTGTCGTCCTCCAGCGCGATGAAGGCGTGCCCGACGCCGGGCGGGAAGTACATCGCGCGGAACGACTCCTGGTCGAGGAGGGCGGAGTCCCATTGGCCGAACGTCGGCGACCCGACCCTGATGTCGACGATGATGTCGATCGCCTGACCACGCGCGCAGTAGACGTACTTCGCCGTGCCGGGCGGGGTGACGGTGAAATGGATTCCGCGGAGGACGCCACGCTTGGAATTGCTGTGGTTGGTCTGGGCGACCGGGAAAAGGGGGTGGCCGAGCGCCTCGACGACGGCCGCCTCCTGGAACGGGGAAACAAAAATCCCCCGCTCGTCGGGGAAGACCTGGGGGGTGAACTCGAAAGCGCCCTCGACTGCGAGACTGCGTGATTTCATGAAATTTTCCGCCGTTCTTTTCAGAATTTCGCGAGTTGTTCGGAGATCAGGTCGCGCACCGAGGCGGCGTGCGTGGTCAGAAAGAAGTGGCCGCCGGGATAGACCCGTAGTTCGAAGGGGGCGGTGGTGTGCTCGCTCCAGGCGCACACCTCCTCGACGGTCGCCATCGAGTCGTCGTCGCCGGTGAGGGCGAAGATCGGGCAGTTCAGCCGGAGACCCGGGCGGTACCGGTAGGTCTCGGCGGCCCGGTAGTCGCTGCGCAGCGCGGGCATGATCATCCGTACGACCTCCTCGTCCCCGAAGACCTGGGCGTCGGTGCCGTTCAGCTTCTTGAGCTGGGCCAGCAGGTCGTCGTCGTCTCCCTGGTGGACCCGCTCGTCCCGGTGCCGCGAGGGCGCGCGCCGCCCTGAGGCGAAAAGGGCCAGCGGTACGGTCCCGTCGCGTTCGAGCCTTCTGGCGACCTCGAAGGCGAGGGTCGCGCCCAGGCTGTGACCGAACAGCGCGACCGGCAGATCCGTCCACGGCTCCAGTTCGCCGGCGATCCGGTCGGCGAGCTCCCCGATGTCGTCGATGGGGCTCTCGTGACGCCGGTCCTGCCGCCCCGGATATTGGATGCCCACCACGTCCACCGACGCGGGCATCGTCTGGGAGAGCGGGAAGTAGAAACTCGCCGACCCGCCGGCGTGCGGAAAACAGATCAGGCGGGTGCGGGCCTGCTCGGTCGGATTAAACCGTCTCACCCATAGGCTGGTTTTGCCGTCTACAATTGTCATAATTGTGCTCCCTTTCCAATGTCCGCCCACAGCCGAAAATGCCAGTGAGAGGCTGGAGACTCAACCCCTATTTCTCCCCTGAACGGGCGGACAGGGGTTCTCCTGCGATCAACGCGCTCATAGCCTGGAGTCGGCGGCTGTCACTGCCCCGCGCTATTGGGAGGCTTTATGCGTGTTCTTTTCACGACCCTCGCGGCGACCTCGCATCTGAACAACCTGGTGCCGCTGGCCTGGGCTCTGCGGTCGGCCGGGCACGAGGTGTGCGTCGCCAGCCAGCCGAACCTCACGGACGCGATAACCCGGACGGGTCTCACCGCGGTCTCCGTGGGAGACGAGATGGAGAAGGCGTCCGGCAACGAGACATGGAGCGACGGGACAGGCTCGCCGTACGGCCTGGGGTTCGATCTGGCCGAGACGCGCCCGGAGACACTGACGGCGGACTACGTGCGCGGGGCGCTCGCCTCGTACACCTCGACCGTCTGCGAATACCTGACGGACCAGGCCATGGTCGACGATCTCGTGGAGTTCGCCCGCGCCTGGCGGCCCGACCTGGTGATCTGGGACTCGCTCACCTACGCCGGCCCGGTGGCCGCCAGGGCGAGCGGCGCGGCGCACGTCCGGATGCTGGTCGTCCAGGACCACTGGAACCGGATGCGCAACCTCTTTCACGAGCTTGCCGGCGACGCGGAGAGCGACCCGCTGACCGACTACCTGACGGCGAAGCTCGCCAGGTACGGCGCCGAGTTCGACGAGACGGCGGTGGTCGGTGAGGTCACCGTCGACCCGCTGCCGTCCTGGACCCGTTTCCCGCTCGGCGTGGACCGTCTTCCCATGCGTTACGTGCCCTACAACGGCGCGGCCGTCATCCCGGACTGGCTCCTGCGGCAACCGAGGCGCCCGCGTGTCTGCCTGACGCTGGGAGTGACGGGCAAGGCCTTCGGCGTTCACAACGGCGGCATATCGACCTCCGAGATGCTCGACGCGGTGGCCGCCCTCGACGTCGAGGTGATCGCCACCGTGAGTCCGGAGCAGCTGACGTCCGGCACGAGCATCCCGGACAACGTCCGGCTCTTCGACTTCGTGCCGCTGAACGCGCTCGCCCCCACCTGCTCGGCCGTCATCCACCACGGCGGCGCGGGAACGTTGGGCACCGCGCTGGTCCACGGCGTGCCGCAGCTCATCGTCCCCAGCAACATCTGGGGCGAGCCGGTCTACGCCCGAGCGCTGGCCTCCTCGGGCGCGGGCCTGGTCATCGACCCCGGCGACCTCTCCGCCGACCTGCTCAAGAGCGAGCTCCACCGGCTGCTGGAGGAACCGTCCTTCCGCGCCGGCGCCGTACGCGCGCAGCAGGAGATGGCCGCGACCCCCAGCCCCCATGATGTCGTCGGGCAACTGGAAAACCTGGTGCAGAAGCGAGGTAGCAATGACTGAGAGCAGCACGCTGAAAGCAGGGCGGCGGGAGTGGGTGGGGCTCGCCGTGCTCCTCCTGCCGGCCCTGATCGTCTCGATGGACAACACCGTCCTGTTCCTCGCGGCGCCGTTCTTCAGCGCGGACCTGGAACCGACCAGCTCGCAGCTGCTGTGGATCCTGGACTCCTACGGATTCCTGATGGCCGGCCTGTTGATCACGATGGGCGCGCTCGGCGACCGGATCGGCCGCAGGTTCCTGCTGCTGGTCGGAGCCGGAGCCTTCGGCGCAGCCTCGCTCGTGGCGGCCTTCTCCGACAGTTCCGCGATGCTGATCGCGGCGCGCGTCCTGATGGGGATCGCCGCGGCGACGCTGGCGCCGTCCACCCTGTCGCTGATCCGCAACATGTTCCACGACTCCCAGCAGCGCACCACCGCGATCGGCGCGTGGACGGCGGCCTTCGGCGGCGGTGCCATGGTCGGGCCGATCGTCGGCGGATTCCTGCTGGAGCACTACTGGTGGGGCTCGGTGTTCCTGATCAACGTGCCGGTGATGGCGCTGCTGCTCGTGCTCGGCCCGATGCTGCTGCCCGAGTTCCGCAACCCGGAGGCCGGAAGGTTCGACCTGATCAGCGCGGTGCTCTCGCTCGTCACCATGCTGGCGACGATCTACGGGATCAAGAGGCTGGCCGAGGACGGCTTCGACTGGGTGCCGGCCGCCGCCATCGGCGCGGGAGTGATCGCGGGCGTCCTGTTCTGGAACAGGCAGCGCCGTCCCGGCTCGCTGATCGACGTCAGCCTGTTCCGCAACCGCGCTTTCAGCATGTCGATGGCCACCAACACCCTCGCCCTCTTCGCGATGGTCGGCTCCGGACTGTTCGCCGCGCAGTACCTGCAGCTCGTGCTCGGCATGCGGCCGTTCACCGCGGCCCTGTGGTCGATGGTCTCGGTCGTGGGCATGGTCGTGGCGGCCTCGGCGGCGCCCGTGCTCGTGAAGTCGATCCTGCCGGCGTACATCGTCGGCGCCGGGCTGGTGATCGCCGCGGGAGGATTCCTGCTGATCACCCAGGCGGAGGTGGGCTCCGGTCCCCTCATGATCGTCGCCGGTTCCGCGGTGATGTCGCTCGGCCTCGGCCTGGTGGTGACACTGGCCTCCGACCTGATCCTGTCGGCGGCTCCGCCCGAGCGCGCCGGCGCGGCCTCGGGGCTGTCGGAGACCGGAACGGAGCTCGGCGGCGCGCTCGGCATCGCGATCCTGGGCAGCGTCGGCACGGCCGTCTACCGCGCCCAGCTCACCGGCACCGCCCCGCCCGGCCTGCCCGCGGGGGCGGTGGACGTCGCGCGGGACACGCTCGGCGGTGCGGTCGATGTGGCCGGGCGACTGCCCGAGGACGCCGGTGCCGCGCTCCTGCGGGTGGCGCGTGAGGCGTTCACCCAGGGGATGCACCTGTCGGCGGTCACCGCCGCGGGTGTCGTGATCGTCACGGCCGTCCTGGCCGTGGTCATGCTGCGCAAGGTGAGGACAGGTGATTGAGATGTCTCCGGCTCCGAGCGCCAGGGGAACCGTGCCCTTCGGCGAGTACAAGACGTGGTACCGGGTCACCGGTGACCTGCGTTCCGGCAAGGCACCACTGGTCGTGGCGCACGGCGGCCCCGGCAGCACCCACGACTACCTGCTGAACCTGTCCGGCCTCGCCGCGTCGGGCCACGCGGTCGTCCACTACGACCAGCTCGGCAACGGAGGCTCCACGCGCCTGCCCGGCCGTGACACCGGCTTCTGGACGGTCCAGCTGTTCCTGGACGAGCTGGACAACCTGCTCCGGCATCTGGGGATCGCCGGCGGGTACGTGCTGTTCGGCCACTCGTGGGGCGGCATGCTGGCCGCCAAGCACGCCGCGGCGGCGCCCGCGGGGCTGCGCGGTCTGGTCATCGCGAACTCGCCCGCCTCCTACCCGCTGTGGCTGCAGGAGATGAAGGTGCTCCGCGAGCAGCTGCCGCCGGAGGTGGACGCGACGCTCCACCGGCACGAGACGGCCGGCACGACCGACACCGACGAGTACTTCGCGGCCATGCGGATCTTCTATGACAAACACGTGTGCCGGGTCCTTCCGTGGCCGCGTGACTTCTTCGCCTCCTTCATGGAGATCCACCACGAGCCCACCGTCTACCACGCCATGAACGGGCCGACCGAGTTCCACGTGATCGGCTCGCTGCGCGACTGGTCGGTGGAGGACTGTCTCGCGGACATCGCCGTGCCGACGCTCCTGCTGTCCGGCCGTTACGACGAGGCGACGCCGGCGACCGTACAGCCCTTCCAGGACGCCATCCCGGGCGCCCGCTGGGAGATCTTCGAGGAGTCGAGCCACGTCCCGCACCTGGAGGAGCCCGAGCGGTTCACCGAGGTGATGACGGGGTTCCTGAACGAGGTGGAGAAACGATGACAGGGGAGTTCAGGGCCGAGACCGCCTTCGTGTTCCCGGGCATGGGCCCGTCCAACTTCGCGGACGTCGGCAGGTTCATGGTCATCAATCCGTTCGCCCGGCGGCTGGTGGCGGTCGCCGACGAGCGGCTCGGCTACTCGCTCGTCGACCGCTTCCGGGAGACGGAGGGCGACTACAGCGAGTTCGCCCAGGTCGCCTTCCTCGTCAACTGCGTCGCCCTGGCGCAGTGGGCCGAGCACGCGCTCGGCGTGGAGCCCGACGTCTGCACCGGCCCGAGCTTCGGGGAGAAGGCGGCCACGGCGTACACCGGCGCGCTGCCGTTGTCGGAGGCCGTCTGGATGACCGCGCGGCTCGCCCGGTGCATGGACGAGTACTTCAGCCGCGAGCACCGGGACGTGGTGACGCACTCGTTCGTACGGGCCCACGCCGACCGGCTGGGGGAGCTGCTGGCCGAGCTGGACGACCGCGGCGAGTGGTACGACATCTCCTGTTACATAGACGACGACTTCTTCATGCTCTCGCTGCGCGAGCGCAACCTCGAGTGGCTGGAGCGGCGGCTGCGCGGCATGGGCGCCATGTCGCTGTACACGATGCGCCCGCCGATGCATTCGAGCGCCTTCGGCCCGTTGCGCCGCAAGGCGGAGGACGAGGTCTTCGGCAGGCTGGAGTTCTCCGACCCGAGGCTCCCCGTCATCGCCGACCAGGACGGGTCGGTGGTGACCACCGCGGAGGGGATGCGCACCATGCTGCTGGACGGCTTCGTCCGCCCGCTCCGCTGGCCGGACGTGGTGGCTTCGATGAAGCGGCTCGGGGTGACCAAGGTCTGCGTCTCCGGCCCGGACAGCCTGTTCGGCCGGGTGGGGTGCACGAGGCGGAACTTCGAGGTCGTCGCGGTCAATCCGAGGCTCGCACTGCGGCCCCGGCCCCGTGTCGGGGCCGGGGCCGGTGCGGCCTAGGTACGTCGGCGGCTCAGCCGACCGGCTCGCGGACGGTGGTGAGCGCGTTCCACAGCAGGCTGGGGGTCGCGAAGGTGTCCAGGGTCAGCGCGTCGTCCCGGAAGCGGACGTCGTACGAGCTCTCCAGCGTGGCGAGCAGTTCCACCATTCCAAGCGAGTCGAGCCCGAAATCGCGGAGGCCCGCATCTTCCTCAAGCTTCTCGTCAGCCGGGAGAAACGGCAGAAGCGGGCGGAGGATTTCCTCGAACTGCTGATCCCACATGATGGCTCCTATCTTTCCAATTTATTGTTGAATTTATCGGCGCAGGGCATTTCCGGTAACCCCAGATAAACCCCTTAACTGTGAGGAGGAACCATGGAAGGAACTGCCGGGCACGCGCTGTACGCGCGTTTCCTGCGGGGGCTCGCCCTGTCGCCGGACGGGGTGGCGGTGCGGGTGGGCGCGGAGGAGATCACCTACGGCGACGCACATCGGCTGGCGCTCCTGTGGGCGGGTGCGCTGCTTCGGGAGGCCTCCGGCCCCCCGAAGGCCATAGGGGTGCTGGCGGCCAGGAGCGTGCAGGCCTATGTGGGGATCCTGGCCGGCCTGTACGCGGGGGTGACGGTGGTGCCGCTGCAGCCGGGATTTCCCGCGGCCCGCACCGGGCAGATGATCGACGCGGCCGGCGTGTCCGCGGTCATCGTCGACGACCGCGGCTACGCCTTGCTGCCCGAGCTGGCGGACGGGGGGCGCGACCTGCGGGTGCTCGCACCCGGGCGTGAGCGGGCGGACGGCGCGGCCTGGGCCGAGATCCGGGTCGACGGACGGCACGCCCTCGACGGGCCGAGGCCGGTCGCCCCCTCCGACGTCGCATACGTCCTGTTCACCTCGGGTTCGACGGGCCGGCCCAAGGGGGTGACGATCACCCATGGCAACACCGACCACTACTTCCGGCTGCTGGACGCCCGGTACGACTTCACCCCCGGGGACGTCTTCTCGCAGGTCTTCGACCTGAACTTCGACTGCGCGATGTTCGACCTGTTCTGCGCCTGGGGGGCGGGGGCCACGGCGGTGGCCGTCCCTCCCGCGGCCTACCGGGACATGCCGTCGTTCCTGGCCGAGCAGGGGGTCACGGTGTGGTTCTCCACGCCGAGCGCCATCTCCCTGATCCGCCGGATGGGCGGTCTGGGCGTGCGCACGCTGCCGGGGCTCCGCTGGAGCTTCTTCGCCGGTGAGGCCCTGAAGTGCGAGGACGCGGCCGACTGGGAGCTGGCGGCGCCCGGGTCGGTCGTGGAGAACCTGTACGGCCCGACCGAGCTGACCATCACGGTCAGCGGCCACCGCTGGTCGGCGGAGCTGTCACCGAAGCTCGGCGTCAACGGCGTGGTCCCCATCGGCCTGGTCCATGAGGGGCACGACCACTTCCTGCTGACCGACGACGGGGAGGGGGAGGACGGGCAGGAGGGGGAGCTGTGCGTCAGCGGACCGCAGATGACCCCCGGATACCTCGATCCGGCCGACAACGAGGGACGGTTCCTGCGACGCGGCTCCCGCGACTGGTACCGCACGGGTGACCGGGTCCGGCGGACCGGGGACGGTGAGCTGGCCTATGTCGGGCGGCTGGACGCGCAGGTGCAGGTGCAGGGATTGCGCGTCGAGCTGGCGGAGGTCGACCACGCCCTGCGGGCCTGCACCGGTGTCGAGGAGGCGGTGACGGTGGGGGCGCCCGTCAGCGGCGGTGTCGAGCTGTACGCCTTCTACACCGGGAGCAGCACGCCGCCCGCGGCACTCGCCCGGGAGCTACGGAAGATCCTCCCCGCGCAGATGGTTCCCCGGCATTTCCGGCATATCTTGGAAATGCCATTGAACTCCAACCGGAAAATCGACCGCTCCGCGCTCCGGGGGCGTGCGGCCGACCTCATTGAAGGGGCTCCGTAGGGGTGTAGCGCTCCTGGGCAGCGACATAGCCTTTAAAAGGGATATTTCCGCTTTTAGGTATTGGTCGTTGTCCTTTCCTCGAGGCTGTGGAGAGCTCGATGGGCGTAGCACATGCGAATTCCGGGTCCGGCGTACGGCCGGGCACACTTATCCATTCCCTCCTAGACGAGGCCGCGGCCGAGGCGTCGTCCGCATCCGCGGTCCGCGACGCGACCGGCGCGTGGAACTACGCGCGGCTCGCCGCCTACAGTCACGCGGTCGGCGCGTGGCTGTACGCGCAGGGCGTCGAGCGGGGTGACCGGGTCCTGGTCCAGCTCCCCAGCAACCGGGAGACGGTCGCCCTCTTCTACGGCGTCTCCCGGCGCGGAGCGATCTTCGTGCCGATCAACCCGGCGATGAAGGCCTTCCACCTGCGCGCGGTCATCGACAACGCCGACCCCAAGCTGATCATCACCGTGGGGGATCGGGTCGCCGCGCTGGCAGAGCTGACCTCGGTCCCGGTGCACGCCATCGAGTCGGTCTGGGCCGAGGTGGAGAACCTGGCCACGCTCGGTGTCGGTGCGGAGCCGGCCGAGGTCGTGCCGGACGACGTCGGCGTGCTGGTCTACACCTCCGGTAGCACCGCCGTCCCCAAGGCCGTGGTGTGCCCGCACGCGCAGGTGACGTTCGCGACACGGGCGATCAACGAGGTGCTCGCCTACCGGCCCGACGACGTCGTCTTCTGCAGGTTCCCGCTGTCGTGGGACTACGGCCTCTACAAGGTGCTGCTCACCTGCGTCGGACGGTCCGAGATCGTCCTGGCCGACGGCGAATCCGACCTCGTCCTGTTCAGGCGGATGCGGGAGACCGGCGCGACCGTGGTCCCCATCGTGCCGTCACTGGCCACGATGATCGCCACCCTGGCGCGGCGCGAGACCGAGCCCCCGCCGCCGGTCCGGATGTTCACCAACACCGGGGCCGCGCTCCCGCCCTCGACGATCGAGGCGCTGCGCGCCGCGTTCCCCGGCGTGCGGGTGGTCCGCCAGTTCGGTCAGACGGAGTGCAAGCGCATCTCGATCATGCCTCCCGAGCTGGACGGCGAACGGCCCGACTCGGTCGGCCGTCCGCTGCCGGGCACCGGGGTGCTGATCCTGGACGACGCGGGGCAGCCGGTGCCCACCGGGCAGGTCGGCGAGATCGTGGCGGTCGGCCCGCACGTGATGCCCGGATACTGGCGGACCCCCGAGGTGACCGCACGCGCGTTCCGCCGCGACGAGCGGACCGGCGAGCCGCGCCTGCACACCGGTGACTACGGCTCCCTCGACGAGGACGGCTACCTCTACTTCGAGGGCCGCCGCGACGACATGTTCAAGCGCAAGGGGATCCGGATGAGCACCCTGGAGATCGAGGCGGCGGCGATGGACCTGCCCGGGGTGCGGGCGGCCGCGGTGCTGCCCCCGACCGCGCAGCGCGATCTCGCGCTGTGTGTGGAGACCGAGCTGGCGCCCCACGTCGTCCTGCGGGAGCTGTCCCGGCGCCTGGAGGCGGCCAAGGTGCCCGCGCTGTGCCGTACCGTCACCGACCTCCCCCTCACCCTTCACGGCAAGAACGAGAGGGCCAAGCTGGCCGAGCTCTTCGATGGGAGTCTCCGATGATCGACTACGACGGGCTCGCCGCTCGGTTCGGCACCCCGCTGTACGTCTACGACCTCGACCGCGTCGCCGCGGCGAGACGCGACCTGTTCGACACACTGCCGGAGGGCTTCGCGCTCTTCTACGCGGTCAAGGCCAACCCGCATCCCGACGTGCTGCGCACGATGCGGGAGGACGCCGGCCGCCGCTGCCGGGTGGAGATCAGCTCGACCGGGGAACTGGCCGCCGCCTTGACGGCCGGGTTCACCGGCGCCGACTGCCTCTACACCGGGCCCGGCAAGACGACGGGGGAGCTGCACGAGGCCATCGGCGAGGGCGTCCGGACGTTCTCGGCGGAGTCCCTCACCGACCTGCGGCGGATCGGCGCCGTGGCGGGCACCCACGGGGTCGTGGCCGAGTGCCTGCTCCGGATCAACAGCGCCACGTCGAGTTCCTCGACCAGCATCCGCATGACCGGCACCCCCTCGCAGTTCGGGTTCGACAGCGAGTCGCTGGCGGAGGTCATGCCCGAGCTGGTGAGCACGCCCGGCACGCGCATCGCCGGGGCGCACCTGTTCTCGCTGAGCAACGCCAAGGACGAGGAGAGCCTCACGGCCGAGCTGCAGCACACCGTCACCGTGGCGGCCCGGCTCCAGCAGGAGACGGGCGTGCCGATGGACTTCCTCGACATCGGCGGCGGGTTCTCGGCGCCGTACGCCGTCCCCGGTGAACGGCCGCGCTACGGCAAGCTCCGCGGCGAGCTGGAGGCCGCGCTGGACACGCACTTCCCGCACTGGCGGGAGGGCGCCCCCGAGGTCGCCTGCGAGTCCGGCCGTTACCTGGCCGGTGACTGCGGCATGCTGCTGAGCGAGGTCGTCAACATCAAGGAGAGCCGGGGCAGGAAGTTCGTCATCCTGGACGCCGGCATCAACACCTTCGGCGGTATGGCGGGCCTCGGCCGGCTCCTGCCGCCCGCCGTACGGCTCGTCCATCCGGCCGGGCCCGCGGAGGAGGTGGCCAGCCTCGTCGGTCCCCTCTGCACACCCGGAGACATCATCGGCCGGGAGGTCAAGCTCCCCCCGCTGAAGATCGGTGACGTCGTCGCCATCCCCAACGCCGGAGCCTACGGGGTCACCTCCAGCCTGCTGATGTTCCTCGGCAGGCCGGCACCCGTCGAGGTGACGGTCCGCGGCGGCGAGATCGTCTCCGTCTCGCGGCTCGGACACGAGCGCGCCTACGGATCGGCCGCCGAGAGATGAACGAGTACGCGGAACTGTCCTCCGACCTCGCGGACGCCGCCGTCGACTACTCCCCGGAGGGACGCGGGCGGACCGTGGTCGTCACCAGCCTGGCGTCCGACTCCCACACCTGGAATCTCGTCTTCCTCCAGCTGTTCCTGGAGGAGCTCGGCTACGACGTGGTGAACCTCGGCCCCTGCGTGCCCGACGAGCTGCTCGTCGAGGAGTGCCGCGCGCGCCGTCCTGACCTGGTCGTCGTCAGCAGCGTCAACGGCCATGGCTACCAGGAGGGTCTGCGGGTCATCCGGGAGCTGCGGGCACACGGGGAACTGGTGGACCTGCCCATGGCGATCGGCGGGAAGCTCGGGGTCGGCGGGGCGCAGGACACCCGGTACGCCGAGGAGCTGATGGTGGCGGGATTCGACCTGGTCATCGAGGAGGGCGCGGGCACGAGCGCCTTCCGGCACTTCATCGAATCACTGCCGCAGAGGGCCCTGCCATGAACGAGATCGTGCCCTCCTCGGGGCGGGCCGTGTCGCGGCGGGAACGGGGCGGCTTCGGCGACTTCGTCCTGCGCACCCACGCCTCGGGCGGGCTCGTCGTGCAGCCGCGCATGGGGTTCAGCGATCCGGACGAGATGCGGACCGGCCTGATCGCCACGAAGGAGGCGTCCGCGACCACCGTCGGTACGCTGACGCTCGACAGCTACACCAGGGTGGGGGACCGGGAGGCGGCGCGCAGGGCGCTGCGGGCCGGTCTCCGGCTCAACGGATACCCGATCGTGGAGCATGGCGCGGAGCTGACCCGGCTGGTGCTCAACGGCGTCCGGGGGCCCGGCTTCCCGGTCCAGGTCCGCCATGGCTCGGCCACACCGCTGAACATCTTCGCCTCCCTCATCGAGGCGGGGCTCGACGCCACCGAAGGCGGCCCGGTCTCCTACTGCCTGCCGTACGGGCGCGTGCCGCTGGCCGAGTCGGTGCGCAACTGGGCCCGGTGCAGCGAGATCTTCGCACGGCTGCGCGAGACCGGCAGGGAACCGCACCTGGAGACGTTCGGCGGGTGCATGCTGGGGCAGCTCTGCCCGCCGAGCCAGCTCGTCGCCATCAGCGTTCTGGAGGCGCTGTTCTTCTACCGGTACGGCCTGCGGAGCCTCTCGGCCAGTTACGCCCAGCAGACGGACCCCGCGCAGGATCGAGAGGCGATCTTCGCACTGCGGAGGCTCTGCGCGGAGCTGCTGCCCGAGGCGGACTGGCACGTCGTCGTCTACGCCTACATGGGTGTCTATCCGACCACTCCCGAGGGATCCTACAAGCTGCTGGCCCGTGCGGCGGAGCTCGCCGTCGCGACGCATTCGGAGCGGCTGATCGTCAAGACGGTCGCGGAGGCGCACCGCATCCCCACCGTCGCCGAGAACGTCGCCGCGCTGGAGTACGCCGCCGCGGTGGCGGCCATGGCCCGGCCGGCCCGCGGCCCCTCCCTGACCGAGGACACCCAGACCTATGTGGAGGCACGCACGCTCGTCAACGCCGTGCTGAACCTCGATCCCGACATCGGGCGCGCGCTGCTGCGCGCCTTCCAGCACGGTTATCTGGACATCCCTTACTGCGTTCATCCGGACAACAGGGGACAGACCCGCAGCTACATCGACGGTGACGGCTGGTTGCGGTGGGCCGAGATCGGATCCCTGCCCCTGTCGCACGTCGTCAAGGGCACTCAGCCGCGGGCGATGACCTCGGCCGGACTGCTCGACGCGCTCTCGTACGTGCAGCGGAAATTCGACGGCGCGGCCCCGTCCGCCATCAGGCGGAACGACCTGCGGGGGAAATCGGGCCACATGATGCTCGCACGGAGCCCCGCGGTGAACCCGGGCTCTGGGGTGAGCTAGGGGTTTATGGAGATATGCGCTTTTCGTAGCGTATAGCCAGACATATAGATGTTCTGGTGCGGCTTCCCGCACGCGCGTTTTGAACCAGTGGTTTTCACTCAACGCATCGAAACGTCATTGAAATATATGAGTTCAGTGGGGCGACGCACATGGACAATGAGCAGAGACTTCTTGACTACCTCAAGCGTGCGACCGCTGACCTGC
The DNA here is from genome assembly GCF_014203795.1 of Streptosporangium album. Taxonomy (NCBI): domain Bacteria; kingdom Bacillati; phylum Actinomycetota; class Actinomycetes; order Streptosporangiales; family Streptosporangiaceae; genus Streptosporangium; species Streptosporangium album. The sequence continues at coordinate 421,459 of NZ_JACHJU010000006.1, forward strand.
GCACGGCCCGCCGGCGTCTGAGTGAAGCCGAGCAGCGGAACAGCGAGCCGATTGCGATAGTCGGCATGGGATGCCGTTATCCGGGCGGCGTTTCCTCCCCCGACGATCTGTGGCGGCTGGTCGACGCGGGCGTCGACGCGGTTTCCGGTTTTCCCGCCGACCGCGGGTGGGACGTCGAGGAGATCTATGACCCGGAGCCGGGAAAGCCGGGGAAGAGTTACGCCCGGGAAGGCGGTTTCCTTTATCGCGCGGCGGACTTCGATCCCGGGTTCTTCGGAATCTCGCCGCGTGAGGCGCTGGTGATGGACCCGCAGCAGCGGCTGCTGCTGGAGACCTCGTGGGAGGCGCTGGAGAACGCCGGGCTGGATCCGCTGTCGTTGAAGGGCAGCCCGACCGGGATGTTCGCCGGGGTGATGTATCACGACTACACCGGGAGCAGCGGCACCGGCGCGATCGTGTCGGGCCGGGTGTCGTACACGCTGGGTCTGGAGGGTCCGGCGGTGACGGTGGACACGGCCTGTTCGTCGTCGCTGGTGGCGCTGCACCTGGCGGCTCAGGCGCTGCGGCAGGGGGAGTGTTCCCTGGCGCTGGCCGGCGGGGTGACCGTGATGGCCACCCCGGAGACGTTCGTCGACTTCAGCCGCGAGCGGGGCCTGGCGGCCGACGGCCGGTGCAAGTCGTTCGCGGCGGCGGCGGACGGTACCGGCTGGGGCGAGGGCGTCGGCGTGCTGGTGCTGGAGCGTCTGTCGGACGCGCGCCGTAACGGCCACACGGTGCTGGCGGTGGTGCGGGGTTCGGCGCTCAACCAGGACGGCGCCAGCAGTGGGCTGACCGCGCCGAACGGTCCGTCGCAGCAGCGGGTGATTCGCAGTGCGCTGGCCGCCGCCGGGCTGGCCCCCTCGGACATCGACGTCGTCGAGGCGCACGGGACCGGGACGACGCTGGGTGATCCGATCGAGGCGCAGGCGTTGATCGCCGCCTATGGCCAGGATCGGGACCGGCCGCTCTGGCTGGGGTCGCTCAAGTCGAACCTGGGCCACACCCAGGCCGCCGCCGGGGTGGGCGCCGTCATCAAGATGGTGCAGGCGATACGCCACGGGGTGCTGCCCAGGACCCTGCACGTGGACGAGCCGACACCCCAGGTGGACTGGTCGGCCGGATCCGTCGAACTGCTGACCGAGGCGGTGGAGTGGCCGGCGACCGGCCGTCCGCGCCGGGCCGGGGTGTCGTCGTTCGGGATCAGCGGGACGAACGCGCATGTGATCGTCGAGCAGGCGCCGGAGGCTCCGGAGGCCGGGGAATCGGCGGAGGGGCCGGTGGGGGAATCGCCGGTGCTGGGGTGGCCGTCGGGGGTTCCGGTGCCGTGGGTGGTCTCGGCGCGGAGCGGGGAGGCGCTGTCGGCGCAGGCGGAGCGGTTGCTGGCGTATGTCGGTGAGCGTCCCGGGCTGGATGTGCTGGATGTGGGGTTCTCGCTGGCGACGTCGCGGCCGGCGTTGGAGCACCGCGCGGTGGTTCCGGCCGCGGACCTGGAAACAGCGGTACACGGGCTGTCTGCCGTGGTCACCGGTGAGCCGGCTGCCGGGGTGTTCTACGGGGTGGCCGGTGAGGGGTTGACGGCGTTCCTGTTCACCGGGCAGGGCAGTCAGCGGGTGGGGATGGGCCGGGAGCTGTATGAGGCGTTCCCGGCCTTTGCTACGGCGTTTGATGCGGTGTGTGCGGGGTTTGAGGGGGTGGTGGAGCGTCCGCTGGGTGAGGTGGTGTTCGGGGACGCGGAGGCTCTGGATCGGACGGAGTACACGCAGTGTGCGTTGTTCGCGGTCGAGGTGGCGTTGTTCCGGTTGGTGGAGTCGTGGGGTGTGCGGCCGGACTTCCTGGCGGGTCATTCGGTCGGTGAGTTGGCCGCGGCGTATGTGGCGGGGGTGTTCTCCCTTCGGGACGCGTGCCGGTTGGTGGCGGCGCGGGGCCGGTTGATGCAGGCGTTGCCTGCGGGTGGGGCGATGGTGGCGATTGCTGCGGCTGAGGAGGATGTGCTGCCGTTGTTGTCTGGCCGGGTGGGGATCGCGGCGGTCAACGGTCCGGCGTCGGTGGTGGTTTCCGGGGAGGAGGAGGCGGTGTTGGCGGTTGCTTCCCGGTTCGAGCGGACGAAGCGGTTGAAGGTGTCGCATGCGTTTCATTCGCCGTTGATGGAGCCGATGCTGGCGGAGTTCGCGCTGGTTGCCGAGGGTGTCTCCTACGCGTCGCCGGTGGTTCCGGTGGTGTCGAATGTGACCGGTCGGTTGGTGGAGGTGTTCTCTTCCGAGTATTGGGTGCGGCATGTGCGTGAGGCGGTGCGGTTCTGCGACGGGGTGCGTTTCCTGGAGGAGCAGGGGGTGACCCGGTTTGTGGAGCTGGGTCCGGACGCGGTGCTGACCGGGATGGCCCAGGAGTGCGTGGATCCGGCGAGGGCGGCGCTGGTCGCGGTGTTGCGGAGGGGGCGTCCGGAGGGGCGGGAGGTGTTGGCGGCGCTGGCCCGGTTGCATGTGGCCGGTCTGTCTCCTGATTGGGGGGCGGTTTATGGTGGCAGCGGCGCCCAGCGGGTGGACCTGCCCACCTACGCCTTCCAGCACAGGCGTTACTGGCTGGAGGCTCCGGTCTCCCAAGGCGAGATGTCGGCGGCGGGGCTGGCAGCGGCCGGCCATCCGATGCTGTCGGCGGTGGTGGCACTGCCGAGCCCTGACGGGCCGGGTTCCGACGGCGTGGTGCTGACCGGGCGGGTGTCGCTGGGGTCGCATGCGTGGCTGGCCGACCACGTGATCTCCGGTGTGACGGTGCTGCCGGGCACGGCGTTCGTGGAGCTCGCGATCAAGGCCGGCGATCAGGTCGGCTGCGGCCTCCTCGACGAACTGACCTTGGAGGCACCACTGGTGGTGCCGGAACGCGACGGGGCCGCGCTGCAGGTCGTGGTAGGCGGTGGTGACGAGTACGGCCGGCGGCTCGTGGAGGTGTACTCCCGCCCGGTGGACGCGTCGCCGGAGGAGTCATGGACCCGGCACGCCTCGGGCGTGGTCGGCCCGGACGCGCCACCGGAGCCTGCCGGCCTGGTGATCTGGCCCCCGCGAGGCGGGCGCAGCCTGGACATCACCGGGGTTTACGAGGATCTCGCCACGCAGGGATACGAGTACGGGCCCGAGTTCCAGGGCCTGCGGGCGGTGTGGCAGCGCGGTGACGAGATCTTCGCCGAGGTCGCCCTCGCGGAGGGCACCTCGGCCGAGGGGTTCGGACTGCACCCGGCACTGCTGGACGCCGCGCTGCACGCGGCGCTGGTCGCCGAGGACGGCGGGCAGGAAACACAGCTTCCCTTCGCGTGGACCGGGGTCTCGCTGCACGCCGCGGGAGCATCCGCGCTACGGGTACGGATAGCGCGGTCGGGTACGGCCTCATCGATCGAGGTCACCGACGAGACGGGCCGGCCGGTGGCGTCGGTGGGATCGCTGGTCTCGCGCCCGGTTGCGGTCGAGCAGCTGAGAGCCGCAGGACGCGGGGAGTCGCTGTTCCAGGTGGAATGGTGGCCCTTCGCGGGCGGAGCGGCTACCGGAGCCGGTCCGTGTGCGCTGGTCGGCGACGACGCGTTCGGGCTGAGCGTGTTGCCCGAGGTGGTCGGTGTGCACGCCGATCTGGCCGCACTGGCCGGTGTGGACGTACCGGAGGTGGTGATCCTCCCAGGCCTGGGCGAGCCGGCCGAGGACATGCCTGCGGAAGTCAGGTCGGCGACCGGCCGGATGCTGGCCCTGGTGCAGGAGTGGCTGGCCGAGGAGCGGTTCGCCATGGCCACGCTCGCCGTGGTGACCCGGGGTGCGGTGTCGGTCGCGGGTGAGGACGTCACGGATCTGGCCGGTGCGGCGGTGTGGGGTCTGGTCCGGGCGGCGCAGGCGGAGAATCCCGGCCGGCTGGTACTGGTCGATCTGGACGGGCAGGGTCTGTCGCTGGAGTCCGTGCTGGCGGCGGTGGCTGCGGGTGAGCCGGAGCTGGCCGTGCGTGACGGCGAGGTCGTGGTCCCGAGGTTGGCGAAGGCGGTCGTTCAGGGGCAGGCGTCGCCGTGGAGTGCTGAGGGCACGGTGCTGGTGACCGGTGGCACGGGTGGTCTGGGTGCTCTGGTGGCGCGGCATCTGGTTGTCGAGCATGGGGTGCGGCGGTTGGTGCTGACCAGCCGCCGGGGCCCGGACGCTCCCGGGGCCGCCGGCCTGTGTGAGGAGCTGGCCGGGCTGGGCGCGCGGGTGCGGGTCGTGGCCTGTGACGTGGCCGACCGGGAGGCGCTGGCCGGGCTGCTGGCCGGTGTCTCCGGCCTGTCCGGGATCGTGCACACCGCCGGGGTGCTGGACGACGGGGTGATCGGATCGATGACGCCCGAGCGGATGGACACGGTGCTGCGGCCGAAGGTGGACGCGGCCTGGCATCTGCACGAGCTGACCCGTGACCTGGACCTGGACGCGTTCGTGCTGTTCTCCTCGGTCGCGGGTGTCCTCGGCGCTCCCGGCCAGGCCAACTACGGCACCGCGAACGCCTTCCTGGACGCGCTGGCCGTCCACCGCAGGGCGCGGGGTCTGGTGGCGACCTCGCTGGCCTGGGGCCTGTGGGCCGGACCCGGCATGGGCGGCGAACTGGACGAGAGTGATCGGCAGCGGATCTCCAAAGGGGGGATTCTGCCGCTCTCCCAGCAGGAGGGCCTGACCCTCTTCGACGCCGCCACCGGCGCGGCCGATCCGGTCCTGCTGCCCGTCGCGCTGGATCTGGGCGCGTTCCGGGCGCAGGGTGAGTCACTGCCTCCGGTGATGCGCGCACTGGTCGGCCCGGTCGCCCGCCGCGCCGCGGCGGCCGGGGCGGCGCGGGGCCCGTCGCTGGGCACGCAGCTCGCAGCGCTGCCCGAGGCCGAGCGCGGGGAGGCCGTGGTCAAGCTGGTCCGGGCGGAGATCGCGGCCGTGCTCGGCCATGACAGCGCGGATGCCATCGACCCGTCCCAGGCCTTCGCCAAGATGGGGTTCGACTCGCTGACCGCGGTCGAGCTCCGCAACAGGCTCAACGCGGTGACCGGCCTCAGGCTGCCGTCGACGCTGGTGTTCGACTATCCCGCTCCCGCCGCGCTGGCCCGCTTCCTGGAAGCCGAACTGCTCGGCGTCGCCGAGGTGACGGAGAGCGCGGAACTCGCGGTGGTGGACGGGGAGCCGATCGCCATCGTGGCGATGAGCTGCCGCTATCCCGGCGGGGTGACCAGCCCTGAGGAGCTGTGGCGGCTCGTCTCCGAGGGCGGGGACGCCATCTCGGGTTTCCCCGAGGACCGCGGCTGGGACGTCGAGGGAATCTACGACCCGGAGCCCGGCAAACCAGGCAGGACCTACACACGCGAGGGCGGGTTCCTCTACGACGCCGCCCAGTTCGACCCGGACTTCTTCGGGATCAGCCCGCGTGAGGCGCTGGCGATGGACCCCCAGCAACGGCTCGTGCTGGAGACCTCGTGGGAGGCGTTCGAACGGGCCGGCATCGACCCCGTCTCGCTGCGCGGCAGCCGTACCGGCGTGTTCGTCGGCGTGATGTACCACGACTACGGCAGCAGGTTCACCGAGGTGCCGGAGAGCCTCGCGGGCTACCTCAGCAACGGCAGCCTGAGCAGCGTGGTCTCCGGCCGGGTCGCCTACACCCTCGGGCTGGAGGGCCCGGCGGTGACGGTGGACACGGCCTGCTCGTCGTCGCTGGTGGCGCTGCACTGGGCCATGCAGGCGCTGCGGCAGGGCGAGTGCTCGCTGGCGCTGGCCGGCGGCGTGGCCCTCATGTTCACCCCCGACGCGTTCCTCGACTTCGGCCGCCAGCGGGGCCTGGCCGCAGACGGCCGGTGCAAGCCGTTCGCCGCCGCGGCGGACGGCACCGGATGGTCCGAGGGGGTGGGCCTGGTGCTGCTCGAACGCCTGTCCGACGCCCGGCGCAACGGGCACCAGGTCCTCGCCGTCGTGCGCGGCAGCGCGGTCAACCAGGACGGCGCCTCCAACGGGCTGACCGCGCCGAACGGCCCGTCGCAGCAGCGGGTCATCCGCCAGGCCCTCGCCGGCGCCGGCCTGGATCCGGCCGACGTCGACGCGGTCGAGGCGCACGGCACCGGGACGACGCTGGGTGACCCGATCGAGGCGCAGGCGCTGATCGCCGCCTACGGTCAGGATCGGGACCGGCCGCTCTGGCTGGGCTCGGTCAAGTCGAACCTGGGCCACACCCAGGCCGCCGCCGGCATGGCCGGCATCATCAAGATGGTGCAGGCGATGCGCCACTCGGTCCTGCCCAGGACGCTGCACGTGGACGAGCCGACGCCGCACGTCGACTGGTCGGCGGGGGCGGTGGAGCTGCTGACCGAGCCGGTGGAGTGGTCGCGCAACGGCCACCCGCGCCGGGCCGGGGTGTCCTCCTTCGGGATCAGCGGCACCAACGCGCACGTCATCATCGAGGACGCACCCGACGAGGCGCCCGCCGGGGACGCCCCCGCCCCGGTGACCGAACTGCCCGCCGTACCCCTGGTGATCACCGGTAGCGGTGACGAGGCGCTGCGCGCGCAGGCCGTACGGCTCGTGGCTCTCGCGCAGCACCCCGACGCTCCGGGCCTGCTGGATCTGGGGTACTCCCTGGCGACGACCCGTACGGCTTTCGCGCACCGCGCGGTGGTGGTCGCGGCGGACCGCGCGGAGTTCCTGCTCGGGGCCGGATTGCTGGCCGACGGGGAGACCACCTCCCACCTGGTCTCCGGTTCGGTGACCGAGGGAAGACTGGCCATGCTGTTCACCGGCCAGGGGGCACAGCGGGTGGCGATGGGACGCGAGCTCCACCGTGCGTTCCCCGTCTTCGCCGCGGCCTACGACGCCGTGCGCGCCCACCTGGAACCGGCGCTCGGCACCACCCTGGCCGACATCCTGGACGACGCGGACCTGCTGGACCAGACGGTTCACACCCAGGCCGCGCTGTTCGCCCTGGAGGTGGCGCTGTTCCGCCTGGTGGAGTCGTGGGGCGTCAGGCCCGACTTCCTCACGGGACACTCGATCGGCGAGCTGGCCGCCGCGCACGTGGCGGGGGTGTTCTCGCTGGAGGACGCCTGCACGCTGGTGGCGGCACGCGGCCGGTTGATGCAGGCCCTGCCCGGGGGTGGGGCGATGGTGGCCGTCGTGGCCGCCGAGGAGGAGGTGCTGCCGCTGCTGGACGGCCGGGTGGGCATCGCGGCGGTCAACGGGCCCCGGTCGGTGGTGATCTCCGGCGACGAGGAGGCCGTGGCCGAGGTCGCGGCGGCGCTGGAGGCCGAGGGACGCAAGACCCGGCGGCTGAGGGTCAGTCACGCCTTCCACTCGCATCGGATGGAGCCGATGCTGGCCGAGTTCCGCCGGGTGGCCGCCCGGCTGGCCTACGCGCCGCCGCGGATCGCGGTGGTCTCGACGGTGAGCGGCCGGATGGCGACGGCCGAGGAGCTGTGCTCGCCGGATTACTGGACCGGGCAGGTCCGCACGGAGGTGCGTTTCGGCGACGCGGTCCGCACGCTGGAGGCCGAGGGCGTGACCACCTTCCTGGAGCTGGGGCCGGACGCGGTGCTGTCGGCGATGGGAGGCGACTGCCTGGCCGGAGAGGGGGACGCGCTGTTCGTGCCGGGCCTGCGCCGTGACCGTCCGGAGGCGCGGGAGCTGACGACGGCGATCGCCCGGCTGTACGTGCGCGGCGTCCCCGTCGACTGGGAGGCGTTCTTCGACGGCACCGGGGCGCGCGGGGTGGAGCTGCCCACCTATCCCTTCCAACGGCAGCGGTTCTGGCTGGACGTCCCCGCCACGGCCGGGGATGTGACCGGGTACGGCCAGGTCGCGGCGGAGCACCCGCTGCTGGGCGCCGTCGTGACGATGCCCGACTCCGGCGGGGTGGTCCTGACCGGCAGGCTCTCGCTGGCGACACACCCCTGGCTGGCCGATCACACCGTCATGGGGGAGGTGGTCGTGCCGGGAACCGCCTTCGCCGAGCTGGCGATCAGGGCCGGTGACGAGGTCGGATGCGGCCTGCTGGAGGAGCTGACCATCTCCGCGCCGCTGATGCTGCCTCCGCGCGGAGGCGTCGCGATCCAGGTCGTGGCCGGCGCGGCCGACGAGGCCGGTCGCCGGTCGCTGGCGGTCTACGGGCGGGCGGAGGGGGCCTCCGCCGCCTCCGGCACGGGGGAATGGACCCGGCACGCGAGCGGCGTGCTCGCCGCCGACGACCGGCGACCCCCCTCCGGCCTCACCGAGTGGCCACCGCAAGGGGCCGTCCCGGTCGAGCTGGACGACCTCTACGGGCGGCTGGCGGACCTGGGATACGGCTACGGCCCGGCTTTCCAGGGCCTGCGGGCCGTCTGGCGGCGCGGCGCCGAGGTGTTCGCCGAGGTCGCCCTGGAAGCGGCCGACGCCGACCGGTTCGGCCTGCACCCGGCGCTCTTCGACGCCGCGCTCCACGCCAACCTGCTCGGCGATGACCTGGACCGGCCGATGCTGCCGTTCGCGTGGAACGGGGTGAGATTGCACGCCGCGGGGGCGTCGTCGCTGCGGGTGCGGATCTCCTCGCCCACTCCCGCGGCGGTGTCGGTGGAACTCGCGGACGGGGCCGGTGCGCCGGTGGCGTCCGTGGAGTCTCTGGTGGCCCGGCCGGTCTCGGCCGAGCAGCTCGGCGCGGCGGCCGGGCGCGGAGACTCGCTGTTCCGGGTCGAGTGGCAGCCGGTCCCGACGGGCCCCGCTGCGGCGCCCGTCCGAGGTTGGGCCGTGTTCGGCGAAGGGCTGGATCTGGGCGAGAACGTGCCCGTCCATTCCGGCCTGGAGTCGCTGGGCGCGGCGCCGCCCGAGACCGTTCTCCTCCCCGTCCCCGTCCCCGGCGGTGACGTTCCCTCGGCGGTGCGGGCCGCGACCGGCGGCGTCCTGGCGACGCTGCGGGACTGGCTGGCCGACGAGCGGTTCACCTCGTCCCGGCTTGTCGTCGTGACCCGCGGACCTGCCGCCGACCTGGTGCACGGCCCGGTGCGCGGCCTGGTACGCGCGGCGCAGGAGGAGAATCCCGGGCGGTTCGTGCTCGTCGACCTGGACACCGACGACCCTGCTCCGCTGCCGGCCGCGCTGGCCGCACAGGAGCCGGAGCTCGCGGTGCGCGCCGGCGGGCTTCTCGCCCCGCGTCTGGTCCCCGTGCCCGCCCTGCCCGAGCCGGGCGGCGCGATATGGAACCCGGAGGGCACCGTCCTGATCACCGGTGGGACAGGTGGTCTGGGCGCACTGGTCGCCCGCCGGCTGGTGACCGGACACGGAGTGCGGCACCTGCTGCTGACGAGCCGCCGCGGGCTCGCGTCGCCGGACGCGGCGGAGCTGCGGGACGAGCTTCGGGAGCTGGGGGCCGAGGTGACGGTGGCCGCGTGCGACGCGGCGGACCCGGAGGCTCTGGCGGCGCTGCTCGGGGAGGTCCCGGCGGAGCACCCGCTGACCGCAGTGGTCCACGCCGCCGGAGTGGTGGACAACGCGCTGCTCGGCTCGCTGACCTCGGAACAGATGGAGACCGTGCTCCGTCCGAAGGTGGACGCCGCCTGGAACCTGCACGAGCTGACCCGCGACCTGGACCTGTCGGCGTTCGTGCTGTTCTCCTCCGCCGCCGGGCTGGTGCTCGGCGCGGGCCAGGCCAACTACGCGGCGGGCAACGCGTTCCTCGACGCGCTGGCGGAACACCGGCAGGCACGGGGACTGGCAGGCCAGTCGCTGGCATGGGGACTGTGGGCCGAGGAGCGCGGCATGGCCGGGCTGCTGGACGAGGCGGGCCGCCAGAGGATGAACCGGCTGGGCATGCCCCCGCTCCCTCCGGCCGAGGGGCTGGCCCTGTTCGACGCCTGCCTCGCCGTCCCGGCGGCCACCCTGGTTCCGATACGGCTGGACCTGGCGGTGCTGCGGGCCCGTGCCGACGGGGTGCCCGCGATGCTGCGCGGCCTGGTCCGCACCCCGCTCCGCCGTACGGCGAGCACCGCGAGTACGACCGCGGGCGGACCCTCACTGGCCGATCGGCTGGCCGGTCTCTCCGACACCGACCGCGACCAGCTCCTGATCGAGACGGTCGGCAAGCACGTCGCCGCCGCCCTCGGGCACGCCTCGGCCGCCTCGGTGGATCCCCGGCGCGCCTTCCAGGAGCTGGGCTTCGACTCGCTGTCCGCGGTGGAACTGCGCAACATGCTGGGTGCGGCCACCGGGCTGCGTCTGCCCGCCACCCTGGTCTTCGACTACCCGACCCCCATCGCCCTGGCCGATCACATCAAGGCGCGGCTCGACGTGGCGCCCGCGGACGCGGTCCGACCCGTGCTCACCGAGGTCGACCGGTTGGAGACGGCCCTGTCGGAGGTCACCCCGACGGACGGCGAACACGCCAGGATCACGGCCCGGCTGGAGGCCCTGCTGCGCAACTGGCGCGACACCCACACCGGCCCGGTGGACGCCGTACCGGAACGGGATCTGACAGCCGCCACCGACGACGAACTCTTCGCGGTCCTCGACAACGAACTGGGTATCCGATGAACCAATCACAGGCAGGCGATGACAGGCTCCGCGACTATCTCCGGCGGGCCACGGCCGACCTGCAGCAGACCCGCAGCCGCCTGCGCGCGCTTGAGGACAGGGAGCGCGAGCCGATCGCGATCGTCGCGATGAGCTGCCGCTATCCCGGCGGGGTGACCTCTCCGGAGGAGCTGTGGGAGCTGGTGGCCGAGGGCAGGGACGCGACTTCGGACTTCCCGGAGGACCGTGGCTGGGACATCGAGGGCATCTACCACCCGGAACCCGACCAGCCGGGCAAGACCTATGTCCGCAGGGGAGGATTCCTGCACGACGCCCCCGACTTCGACGCCGAGTTCTTCGGAATCAGCCCGAGGGAGGCGTCGACGGCCGACCCGCAGCAGCGGCTGCTGCTGGAAACGGCCTGGGAGGTCTTCGAGCGCGCGGGCATCGACCCGGAGATCATGAAGGGCAGCCCGACCGGCGTGTTCACCGGCCTGATGTACAACGACTACTCCGGAGGCCAGCCCGGGGGCAGCCTGGTCTCCGGCAGGGTCGCCTACAGCTTCGGCCTGGAGGGACCCGCCGTCACGGTCGACACGGCCTGTTCGTCGTCCCTGGTGGCCCTGCATCTGGCGGCTGCGGCGCTGCGGCGCGGCGAGTGCTCGCTGGCGCTGGCCGGAGGGGTCGCGGTGATGGGCACCCCCGACATGTTCGTCGAGTTCTGCAGGCAGCGCGGGCTCTCGCCCGATGGTCGCGCCCGGTCGTTCTCCGCGGACGCGGACGGCACCTCGTGGTCGGAGGGCGTGGGTGTGCTGCTGCTGGAGCGTCTGTCGGACGCGCGCCGTAACGGTCATCCGGTGCTGGCGGTGGTGCGGGGTTCGGCGGTCAACCAGGACGGCGCCTCCAACGGGCTGACCGCGCCGAACGGCCCGTCGCAGCAGCGGGTGATCGAGCAGGCGCTGGCCGCCGCGGGTCTAGCCCCCGCAGATGTCGACGTCGTCGAGGCGCACGGGACCGGGACGACGTTGGGCGACCCGATCGAGGCGCAGGCGGTGATCGCGACCTATGGCCAGGATCGGGACCGGCCGCTCTGGCTGGGGTCGATCAAGTCGAACATCGGGCATCCCCAGGCGGCCGCGGCCATCGCCGGCGTGATCAAGATGGTGATGGCGATGCGGCACGGGATGCTGCCCGAGATCGTCAATCTGGGCGAGCCGTCGCCGTACGTCGACTGGTCGGCGGGGGCGGTGGAGCTGCTGACCGAGGCGGTGGAGTGGCCGGCTGCCGGCCGTCCGCGCCGGGCCGGGGTCTCCTCCTTCGGATACAGCGGCACCAATGCGCACGTGATCATCGAGCAGGCTCCGGAGGAGGAGCACCAGACGGAGGAGCCGGATATGGCGCCGGTGCCGCGGACGGTGCCGTGGGTGATCTCCGGTAGGAGTGCCCAGGCGCTGCGGGCCCAGGCCGGACGGCTGCTGGCGTACGTGGAGGAACGGCCTGAGATTGATCTGCTGGACGTCGGGTTCTCGCTGGTGACGACGCGTTCGGCGCTGGAGCACCGCGCGGTGGTGGTGGGTGGCGATCGCGAGGAGTTCGTGCACGGTCTGCGGGCACTGACAGCCGGAAGTGCCGTGACAGGCGGGAAGACGGCGTTCCTGTTCACCGGGCAGGGCAGTCAGCGGGTGGGGATGGGCCGGGAGCTGTATGAGGCGTTCCCGGCCTTTGCTACGGCGTTTGATGCGGTGTGTGCGGGGTTTGAGGGGGTGGTGGAGCGTCCGCTGGGTGAGGTGGTGTTCGGGGACGCGGAGGCTCTGGATCGGACGGAGTACACGCAGTGTGCGTTGTTCGCGGTCGAGGTGGCGTTGTTCCGGTTGGTGGAGTCGTGGGTGTGCGG